>CAYULH010000033.1:0-44417 GCA_964445645.1 uncultured Aureispira sp.
ACAGCGTGCTACCACTCTATGCCCAGCCCCAAGCCGAGCTAAAGATTTATCCCAATCCAGCCGTAGATTATCTCAATGTACTGTATAGAAATAAGCAGATTGGGGAGGAATTGACTTTTCGGATTTTGGATGTACAAGGGCGAGTGCTGCAAAGCCATACTACTAGAGATATTTCCGACAAGACCTATATTTTTCCTGTGTGGGAATTGTTGGGGGGCTGGTATGTCTTGGAGGTGCGGCAAGATGGCGTGCTGGTGGGGAGTGCGGTGTTTAGCGTTCGCTGAGCCTTCGGGTTGTGAAGGGGTAATGTGTTATACTTATCATATTAAGTAGTTTAAAAAAATCGCCTCACTAGATATATTTCTGGTGAGGCGTTATCGCAAAAAAGAAGATTTAGTCTAACTCTCCTCTGGATAAACCATGACAGTTTCTAGTTTATCACAATCAAACATACGAGCAGGAGAAATCACCCATTGTTCTAGTGGCAATACACTCTTGTAGCGTTCTTTAATTTTTTGCTGTACCAAAGCATGATTGAGGTTCAGAGTTTTGATTTGTTGCAGTTCTCCGAGTTCTACCCCTAGCGCTTGATCGTAAATTTTCCACACTAGCTCACTACAATACAATTGCTCGTCCGACCAATCAAACTGCAAATCATAAGATTGGCCGCTGTACTTTTTGCCCACTTTTTTCATTTTCAACAGATTATCCTCAGTAAGCAAGCGTTTATCTTTGAGTCGTTTGACCACATAATGCTTGTTCTTGCCTCTTGCTATCCATTTTTTTAGCGGTGTGCTTTGCACGGTGCTAATAGCTTCATAAACAAACCACTCTCCATTTTCTTCATACATAATACCAACATGGCTATAAGGCGAATTGGTGGCCAATTGTATGGCTCGGCTTTGGTGGGTTTGAGAGCTGTGAAAAATTATATCGCCATTCTGATAAGGAGTACCTTCTAGGGGTACAATTGGCTTGGGAGAACGATTCTTTTGACTTACTGGATTTAAGCGCAAGACTCGTCCAGCATCTATGTCCTTTTCTACATTAGATTGGCAAGCAAACAAGCCTGCTATTGATATAAAGCAGTACAATGCCATCAGCCTACTGCAAATAATTATCTTCATTTTATTAATTAATTTATATTCATCTTAATATTAAACCTTTAACAGTAACGCAAGTTAACACACATTTATTAAGTAAACACCTATTTTTTTTATTTTTTATTTTCTAAAATTCTTTTTCCCAACAATTCTATACTCATACAAAGCTCTATCAACAATGTTAAAAAATCATTAAGCAGGTTTAACAAATTCAAAATGCAGGTTTCACATTCAGTTTAAAGGTAAGGTCTTTCTTTGTATCAACTTAAACAACACGATGTAGCTACATTGTAATTATCAACTTTGACTTAATTGACCTAATTATAAAATTATTCCTATTCTAATGAAAAATCTAAAAAACATATCTGCTCTTCTATTATTGGGTGGTACACTTGCATTTTCTTCTTGTACTACAGAAGACCCATGTGCTAATGTAACTTGTACGGGTGGACAAATCTGTGTAGATGGTACTTGTACGGGTGCTACTACCAATCAAGTAATCACTTCTAATATTACTACTGATGTTACTTGGACGGCTGATGAAGTGTATGAATTGGGTGGAAGAATCACTGTAGAAGCTGGTGCTACACTAACTATCGAGGCGGGTACGGTTATCAAAGGTCAAGCTGGTTCTGGTGTTAATGCTACTGCCTTGTTGGTAGCTAGAGGTGCCAAAATCATGGCTAATGGTACAGCTACTAAGCCAATTATCTTTACTTCTGTGGCTGACGAAATTACTAAAGAGCAAGTAGCTGCTGGTGACTTTGCTAGTCCTAACCTTGCTCCTACCGATAATGGTTTGTGGGGTGGTGTTATCATCTTAGGTAATGCTCCTATCTCTGCTTCTTCTACGCCTCTTCAAATTGAGGGTATTCCTACTACTGACCAAAATGGCTTGTATGGTGGTTCTGATGCTGCTGACAACTCTGGTAGCTTCACTTATGTATCTATCCGTAATGGTGGTGCCAATATTGGAAACGGTAACGAAATCAATGGTTTGACACTAGGTGGTGTTGGTACTGGAACAGTTATCAACTGGGTAGAGGTTATTGGTAATCAAGATGATGGTGTAGAGTTCTTTGGTGGAACGGTAGATGCTAAAAATGTCTTGGTATTGAATGCTGGTGATGATGCTATTGATACGGACCAAGCTTGGGCTGGTACTTTGGATAACTTTATCGTAATCTGTGGTGATGCTACTGACCATGCTCTAGAAATTGATGGCCCTGAAGGTACCTTGAACGCTGCTCACACGGTGACTAATGGCTCTGTAAAAGGAAACATGGAGTCTGAATTGGGTAACTTCCGTTCTTGTGCTCGTGGTACATTTAGCAACATTTATTTCTTTGGTTTCAAAGATCCATCTAACGACCGTGGCGATTTTGCGCTATCTAATCCTACTAACCCTGCATCTACTTGTACTACTGATAACTTTACAGGCGGTATCTTGAACTTTGCTAACCTAGAAGTGGATACTACTGGAATGAACAATCCTGCCTTGACTGCTATCTTCAAAGATGGTACAGATGCTCACGCTACTATCGTAAACACCAACACTGTAGGTGCCAACAAGTCTGCTTTCATGGGTTGGACTTGGGCTGCACAAGCTAACTTATTGACTGAATTTTAATAAACGTTTTACTACCAAGACGATTATTGCAATATAAAGGAGCAGATTCAGAAAATTCTGAATCTGCTCCGCTGTGAAAAATAACATAAACATGAAAAACTTAGTTTTACTCCTATCCTTCCTCGCACTATCTGTAGCTGCTGCTGCCCAAAAAGGAATTATTAGAGGGGTTGTAATGGATGGCGAATTAGGAGAACCTTTGATGAGTGCTACAGTAATTATTAGTGGTACTACCAATGGAGCCATTACGGATTTGGATGGTAATTTTGAAATTACAACCGATGCTGGTAACAACGCTATAGAAATCTCTTATATTGGTTACAAAACTATTACTATTACAGATATAGAGGTTAAACCAAATGAAGTTACCTTACTCAACAATCTTGTATTAAATGAAGATTCTGATATGGGAATTGAGGTAGTCGTAACAGCCGAGGCTATTGAATCCAACGAAGTAGCCATTATCAATATCAAAAGCAAGTCACCCGGTATGATTGATGGCATCTCCTCTGACAAAATTCGTCAAATTGGGGATGGCAATGTGGCCGAAGCCACCAAAAGGGTAACAGGTGTTTCGGTAGAAGGTGGAAAATATGTTTATGTACGTGGTTTGGGCGATCGCTATTCCAAAACTACCCTCAATGGCGTAGATGTACCGGGGTTGGATCCTGATAGAAACAGTTTGCAAATGGACATCTTCCCTACCAGCTTGATTAGCAATATTATTGTTAGCAAAACCTTCACAGCGGATTTGCCTGCCGATTTTACAGGGGGCTTATTAAATATTGATACCAAAGAATTTCCTGAAGAGGAACAATTGAGCATTTCTGCCAGTACCTCATTCAACCCTCAATACCACTTCAACAACAACTTCCTATCCTATGAGGGCGGAAGTACCGATTTCTTGGGTTTTGATGATGGCACACGTAGCCTGCCTGTGGGTGCAGGAGCCAACATCCCTACGCCTTTTACACCCGGTGTTTCAGATGCTCAAGTGACCAACTTTATCCAACGTTTTAGCCCTACCTTGGATGCTCAAAAACAAATGAGCTTGCTAGATTTTAGTGCGGGTATTTCTTATGGCAATCAAATCAACCTCAGAAAAAAAGGTTCGGATGAAGTTTCCAACAAAAAATTGGGTTATATTTTCTCTTTGTCGTACAAATCCAATTACCAACACTACGACCAAGTATCTTATGGAGAATTTCAGCGCAGTATTAATCCCAATAACTATGAGCTAGTTACTGCCGATGTACGAAATGGTGCTTTGAGTGAGCGCAATTTCTTGGTTGGTGCTATGGGTGGTCTGGCCTACAAAACCAATGTTTCTAAAATCAAACTAACGCTCTTGCACCTACAAAATGGGGTATCTACTGCAGGCGAATTTGATATTATGAACGATGCCAATGCCGTGGGACAATCTGGCTATGAGGCTGTGAGCGACAACTTGGAGTACAACCAACGTTCGTTGTCTAATCTACTCTTGTCTGGTTCTCATGTTTTTGATGCTTCCAAATGGGAAATCGACTGGAAACTCTCTCCTACTTATTCTACTTCTTTTGATCCAGATATTCGCAAAACAGCCTTTAGTTTTGATGGCAATTATTCCTTTGCCCCCGGTGAAGCGGGCAACCCCTCAAGAATCTGGCGTTCGCTCAATGAGCTGAATGCAACCGCCAAAATCGACCTCAAGAAACGTTTTGACAATCCTATTGATTTGGAACTAAAATTTGGAGCTGCTCATAATTTCAAATTAAGAAATTATGAAATCCAATTGTATGAGATTTTATTTAGAAACTCTCAAGTATGGGCAGGCCCAGATCCGTCCTTGGTTTTGTCGCCCGATAATATTTATACAGGAGACAACAGACCCAACAGCTCTTATTTTCAGTCTGGCAATAGCAATCCAAACCCCAATGCCTACAGCTCTAATGTGAACAATACAGGAGCTTATGTTTCTTCTACCTTTACCTTGTTTAACAAACTCAAAAGCACCATTGGCCTGCGAGCCGAGTATTATGTACAACACCATACAGGACGTGACATTGCTTATGCAAGTGGTGATTTTGTAAATGGTAATAATTTGGTGAATGCCAAAGTATTGGAATCATTTAACCTTTTCCCTACGGTCAACTTGACCTATACGGTTGTTCCCAAGGTCAATCTTAGAGGTTCTTACTCTAGAACCATTGCTCGTCCGTCCTTCAAGGAATTGTCGTATGCACAAATCCTAGACCCGATTACCAATCGTATTTTTAATGGTAGTTTGTTTGCTTACGCAAGTACTATTGATGGTCAACAAACCGTGACTTGGGATGGAAATTTAAAAGAAACCAACATTGATAATGTTGATTTGAGATGGGAATGGTTTATGCCCAGAGCGCAATTTGTTTCTATTAGTGCCTTTTATAAGAATTTTAATAATCCTATTGAGCTAGTTCGTATTCCAGAACAGCAAACGAGTGCCGAATACCAGCCTCGAAATGTAGGAACTGGCCGTTTGTTTGGTGCAGAGTTTGAATTCCGCAATGATTTTGGATTTATCAGTGAAGCTTTAGAAGCGTTGTCTTTTAATACCAATATTACAGTAGTACATTCAGCTATTACTATGACCGATTTGGAATACAATGCTAGAAAAGCTTACGAGCGTACTGGTGAAACCATTGGCCGTACCAGAGATATGGCTGGGCAATCTCCTTGGGTTATCAATGCAGGCATCAGTTATACCAACAATGATATTGGAACGAATGTAGGGTTGTTTTACAATGTAAAAGGGCCCACGCTCTTTATTGTCGGAACAGGATTAATCCCTGACATTTACACCCAACCCATCCACAGCTTAAACTTTAGTTACAACCAAAAACTAGGCAAGAACAAAAATACAGTACTAGAATTCCAAGTATCGAACTTGCTCAACTGGAAAGACCAAATACTTTATCAGTCATTTAATGCAGAAAACCAAGTATTTAGTAGTGTCAATCCAGGCATTACCTTTAGTTTGGGTGTCAATCATAAGTTTGATTTCAAAGCCAAAACAGTAGAAGAGGAACTCTAATTATATTCTTTACTTTTGTAAAAAATCCCTGTGGCTATTGGTAGTCATGGGGTTTTTTATTTAAATAGTTCTGGTGTTACAAGTTTTGTATGAAATTTGTTGTGTCAACCAAATGGTCTAATAGCTGTTATTTACAAAGAAAATCACCCTTTACGACCAGATGATTATTCATAATTCTCCAAATTTTTCTAATCAATAAGATATGTTCCAAAGACATTTGCCCCTTTCTTATCTTGGCTTTTTTTTATGTTTAATAATTGCCTTTGCTGCCTGCGAACCAGAAGAAACCACCATCAATATTTCTGGAACCATTACCAGTCAAACAGGTGATTTTGTAGCGGATGCAACCATTACTGCTAGTAATAGAGCAACCACGATTACAGATGCCAATGGCAAATATAGTCTCTTTGCCCCCAAAGATGGCACCATAAGTATTGAAGCCGATGGTTTTGTATCACAAACGGTAGATGTCAACAGTAGAACAACCATTGATATTAGTCTGGACTTTGATCCTTGGGTAACTTCTTTTACTGCTAATAATAATAGTATCAAAGATCCGCAATTTCCATTTAATAACCTCATTCCTAGTGTCAGTTTGCCTGCGCCCAATGCCACCGACCCTTGGTTTTCGGCTGCTCCTTATGCGGGTGCGGTAGAGCTTACTTTTGGTAATCCTTGGTACAGTGGTTGGTCTTTTTTTGAGCGTATAGTGGCAGGCAATCTCAATTCGGCTAGTCTGAATATTGCTGGCAAACCTACTTTGGTGGTCAATGATAACTGGATGCGGACACAGGGCAATACCATCAACTGGAGTGCTGATACCGTGTATATTCTGGATAGTTTGGTCTTTGTAGAAAGCGGGCAAACGCTTAACATTGCCGCTGGTACTGTTATCCAAGGTAGAGCAGGTACTGCCGAGGGGGCATCAGCATTGGTTATTGCCAGAGGTGCTCAAATCATGGCCATTGGCACAGCCACCAATCCCATTATTTTTACCTATGAAGGCGATATGGGAGGCTCGGCTGCTACCAATCGTGGACAGTGGGGCGGCTTGGTAATTTTGGGTGAAGCTAGTATTAATACCTCTTTGGGCGAAAATCAAATTGAAGGCATTCCAGTATCTGATCCTAGAGGTTTTTATGGTGGTAATAATGATTTGGACAATTCAGGCCAGTTGAGTTATGTATCCATTCGCCACGGCGGAACAAGTATTGGTTCCAACAATGAAATTAATGGTTTGACACTAGGTGCTGTGGGTTCTAATACAATAATAGACCATGTAGAGGTGATTGGAAATAAGGATGATGGAATTGAATGGTTTGGAGGCACGGTTAATGCCAAGTATTTAATTACTGCTTATTGTGCAGATGATGCCCTAGATTATGATGAAGGCTATAGAGGTAAAAACCAGTTTGTTATTGTTTATTTGGATCCTAGTGCTGGGGAATATGGGGGTGAGCATGATGGAGGCAGCTCCCCACAAACAGGCACACCATTTTCTACGCCTCAATTTTGGAACGTAACCTCAGTAGGTAATACCAATAGCCAAGCACTCATTTTTAGAGATAATGCAGGAGGCTCTTACCACAACTCTATTTTTACCAATTATAATAAAGGAATTTCTATCGAGGACGAACAACGACAAGAACAAGATAGCTACAAGCAGTTTGTGGATGGTAATCTAAAAATTGCCAATAGTATTTTTCATAATATTGGTAATAACAGCACCCCCAATGATATTTTCTTTATTGATTATATCCAATAAATAGTAGCCTAAAGGAATAATCAAAAGCAAGTAAACTGTGAAGTTTACTTGCTTTATTTATTAAAATTATTAGAGAATCAATTAATATTGCAACTAAACTCATTCACCAGTCTGATTCAATCTGTTATGCACACAGCACTGCCCTCTATCCTTCTTCTATGGTCTTTGATATTTTTTGCTTGTGATAATCACGCCTCGCACGACCACCACCATCATGGCTCTAATGAGAAGGTACACAGCACAAGCTACAAAAGCCCTGATGGAAAAACTTGGTGGTCAGTAGATAGTATTTATGATCCAACTAATACTCATGTAACCTCGTATTACTATCGTTCACAAGTTACCACCCCAGCAACCATCATCAATCACAACTACAAGAGAACATGGAGCGGCAATAGAAGTATATTCCCCGATTATCCTCAACAGTATAATGCTATTTGGACCCTAGATTCCATTGTAAGTTACACCAATGAGGCTACTCCCATTCGTATGTCCAAAATGATTAGTATTACCCTGCTTAGTCCCAAGGAATTATCTTATGAACGGTCTACCAGTCTGCTCCAAGCTGTATTTGATAAAGTACAAGCCTATGCTGTTATCACCACCCCCAAATTGCCCGATTATCCAATAACCAGCCACCCACTGATGCGTTTTCACTTATCGCCTTACCCATCGGGTAGAACCATCAAATACACCAACCCCAATTTTAAAACACAAGATGCTCTCTGGTTAGAAGAAGAACAACTATGGCTACCTTTGGATATTGATATTGCCATTGCTCCCTTTAGTCAGGAGGCTCCTATTGTATACACAGACTCGCTCCCCAATATTGCCGCAGATACCTTGCAGTAAATTATTTCTAACCCAAACACAGGATTTTTTTGGTCAAAACTGCTATTTTGGTGAGCAGCCTTAGTTTTAATAGATTTTAGGTCTTATAGAGCCCAATTACTTTTAACAAGAATTATGCAATTCACATCAAAACTCCCCAACTTGGGAACGACCATTTTTTCGGTCATGTCAGCACTAGCCAATAAACATGGGGCCATTAACCTTTCGCAAGGTTTTCCGAATTTTGATTGTGATCCAGTCCTCAAAGACCTAGTTTCCCATTATGTGCAGGAAGGGTACAACCAGTACTGCCCAATGGTTGGTTTGCCAGCACTAACTACCAGATTGGCACAGAAAATAGAACAACTCTATGGCAGTGTGTACGATCCTGCCCAAGAAATCAACATTACCTCTGGAGCGACACAAGCTATTTTTAGTGCCATTCATGCCTTTGTTCATGCAGGTGATGAAGTCATCATTGTAGAACCTGCTTACGATTGTTATGGCCCAAGCATACAATTGGCAGGCGGAATTGTTAAGCCTTATGCCATCACCGCTCCCGACTGGAAAATTGATTGGGAAGCACTCGGCCAGCTCATCAGCCCCAAAACCAGAATGATAATACTCAATTCTCCGCACAACCCTTCGGGAAGCTTGCTCACCGCAGCAGATTTTGAGGCATTAACAGCATTGGTACAAGATACCAATATTCTTATTTTGAGTGATGAAGTGTACGAGCATTTGGTTTTTGACGGTCAAGAACACTGTTCTATTTTGCGTTACCCTGCCCTAAGAGAACGCAGTTTGGCCGTCTATTCTTTTGGCAAAACACTCCATGTTACGGGCTGGAAATTGGGCTATATTGTAGGCAATAAAGATTTGATGAAAGAGTTTAGAAAAGTACACCAATTTGATGTATTCTCCTCCAATACGCCCATGCAGTACGCCATTGCCGATTATCTCCAAGATGCGTCTACTTACCAAAATCTTGCGCCCTTTTTTCAGCGCAAACGGGATTTTTTCTTAGAACAACTAAAAGGCTCTGCTTGGGAATTTACGCCCAGTGCCGGTACCTATTTTCAAGTAGCCAGTTATGCCCATATTAGTGACGAACCCGATACTGTGTTTGCCAAGCGTTTAACGGCCGAGCATGGAGTGGCAGTTATCCCACTTTCTGTTTTTTATCATAATAATTTAGATCACAAAGTAGTGCGTTTTTGTTTTGCCAAAACAGAAGATTTGCTAGAACAAGCAGGAAAACGCCTACGCACCCTCGCCCCTGCTTAAGTATTTATGAAATTACGTTGGAAAATTGCCCAAACAGCCGAAATTTATTGGTGGAAAGCTTATTTGAAGAAAAAAAACAAAACCAACTATATTGATTGGAAGCGCAATTATTGGCAAACCTTGCTGCATGAATTGATAGAGCAACCTGTTGCTGGTGCGCGTTGCTTGGATGCGGGCTGTGGCCCTGCTGGTATTTTTATGGCATTGCAAGACCAAGAGGTACATGCTGTTGATCCCTTATTGGATAACTACAAACAATTACCTCATTTTGCTCCTAGTGATTACCCTTGGGTGCATTTTAAGACACAAGCACTAGAAGAATTCCAAAGTACCAAACCCTTTGATTGGGTATTTTGCCTCAATGCCATCAATCATGTGGCTGATTTGGATTTGTGCTGGAAACGTTTGGTAGCTGCTACCGCCACAGGAGGGCGCTTGGTGGTGTCTATTGATGCCCACAATCATGCCTTTTTTAAGCACCTCTTTCGTTTGCTCCCTGGGGATATTTTGCACCCCCACCAATATGATTTGCAAGAATACCAAGCCCAAGGACAAGCACAGGGTGGCCGTTTGCTCCAAACACTCCACAAAGATCAAGCATTCTTCTTTGATTATTATGTCTTGGTTTTTGAAAAGCTATAAACAATCTAAAAACACTTATCTAATCCTTTACAAACATACAATACACTAGTTTCTAAGATCTTAGCTATCCAACATCCTTTTAGTTGTTTTTACTTAACGATTCCTTAATCTACAGCCACTTTTTTTGTTGTTTAAACGTCTATCTTTGCCCCTCTTTTGAGCAAAACATTCCCCATTCTCCTCTAAATAATCTGTATGGAGGATACTAAATTAATAGACAATGACAACAGCATTACAACAAATAAGCAAACAACCCAAAGACGATATTTTATCAGGATTAACAGTAGCTTTGGCCTTGGTTCCAGAGGCCGTAGCCTTTGCCTTTGTAGCAGGGGTAAATCCTATTGTGGGGCTGTATGGTGCTTTTATGATGGGGCTAATCACGGCTATTTTTGGTGGCCGTCCGGGTATGATTTCAGGAGCAACAGGGGCTATGGCTGTGGTAATGGCCGATTTGGTAGCTGAAGGGAATTTGGTAGGTGCCAATATGCAAAGTCCAGTGGAGGAACTTGGTACTTACTGGTTATTTTTTGCCTTATTAATTGTAGGAGGCATCCAAGTACTGGCAGGTGCCCTAAAATTGGGCAAGTTTGTACGCCTCATTCCACACCCTGTTATGATGGGCTTTGTCAATGGATTGGCCATTGTTATATTTTTGGCTCAATTAAATCTATTTAAGGAAACTGTAAATGGTGAAAAACAATGGTTGGCAATTCCTGAATTATCGCTCATGCTTGGCCTAGTTGGGCTGACCATGCTTATTATGTGGTTGTTGCCCAAACTAACCACTAAAGTTCCTTCTGCTCTGGTGGCTATTCTGACCGTAGCGGCTATAACAATTTTTGGAAACTTGGATGTAAGTACCGTTGGTTCTTTTATTCGAGACAATAGCCCCGAAGGAGCTGCCGCAGGTTTGCAAGGTACACTTCCTGTCTTTGAATCTGCAACGTTTTCTTACATCAACACCCTACAAGGAAATTGGGCATTATTATTCAAAACAGCCATTCTATTAGCTGCAGTTGGGCTTATTGAATCCTTGATGACTTTAAATTTGATTGATGAACTAACAGAATCTCGTGGTAGTGGCAACAGAGAATGTGTAGCTCAAGGAGGGGCCAATATTCTCAATGGCCTATTTGGTGGCATGGGTGGTTGTGCCATGATTGGACAATCCATCATCAATATCGAATCAGGTGGACGTGGACGTTTATCGGGTATTGTAGCAGCTCTTGCCTTGCTTGGTTTTATTCTATTTGCCGCTCCTTTGATTGAACAAATTCCTATTGCTGCTTTGGTTGGGGTTATGTTTATGGTTGTAATTGGCACCTTTGCTTGGAGTAGTTTCAGAATCATCAATAAAATTCCCAAAGCCGATGCTATTGTATTAATTACTGTTTCGGTAGTAACCGTACTCGAAGATTTGGCTATCGCTGTAGTTGTTGGGGTTATTATGTCTGCTCTTGTTTTTGCTTGGGAGAATGCCACTATGATTCGTGCCCGTAAACGCTTCAAAAATAACGGCACTAAAGTATATGAAATATGGGGCCCGCTCTTTTTTGGTTCTGTGCAAACCTTTGTTGGTAAATTTGATGCTAAGAATGACCCCGAAACAATTGAAATTGATTTTATAGAATCAAGAGTAAGCGACCATTCGGGCATTGAAGCTATCAGAACCATTGCCAATCGCTACCTCGATCTAAAGAAACAAATAAAACTGACACACCTTAGCCCCGAATGCCAAACATTATTACTCAAAGCCAATCCTCGTTTTTCTACTATCATAGAAACGTCTGTTAATGATCCTCGCTATTATGTAGCAACAAGTCTGGTAGATCATGATAGTGATTTGGATAATAATATCACTGAGACAGCTTAACATTCCAAACAACATTAAGAACGATGCGAATGATTTTGTATCTCTTTAACACAATCTTAATGAATCAGCACTTTTTTTTTTAACATCTCCATAATTTCACAAAAAATACAAAAACCACTAAAAATCAAACCAAAACACATTTTAAAATAAACAACATTTAAAACAACAAGATATTTTTATGATTTTTTTTAGCAAAAACAGAACTTTTTTTTGTTTTTATGAAAAAAACGCATACCTTTACTATTGTTCTTATGAACAGATGGTCATTATTTTGATTACACAACTTCCTTTTTTCCCTTGTAATTAAATTAATTTCCTTTTCCTACTAAACTAAACCTTGAAAAGATTGGATACAACTGTTTTTCCCAACAGTTTGTCCTTATAGTCTATTCCTCATGTCTTGTTGTATTATTTTTTCCCAACTTGTTAAGACAAAATTATTATGTTTCCCAACAACGCATCTTTCCAGTTATTAAACTATCCCTTCCTATTACTATCCAAAGAATTACAACTATTTTGGTCATTCACTAGAAGAGATTTAATAGTGACCTTAGTTACTGGTACTCTTTTCATGTTAGTTGCTTTAGCTTCCCAAACTCAACCACTAGCAAGTACTGGCAACTTCCTACTAGGTGTAGTATACTTCGCACTTTTCATCTACCAATTCAACGTTTCAAATCAAATCAACGGACTAGAAGAGGACAAAATCGATAAGCCTGATCGTCCTATTGCATGTGGTTTAGTTTCTTTAGAAGAAGCTCAATTACGTTATGTTTCTTTAGTATCTGCTTACTTAATCTTAGGTTCTGCCCTAAATGTGTTTTGGTGGACAATTTTGTGGGTTATTGTTACTTACTTACATAATACTAAAGGTTGGGACAAAAATTGGTTCACTAAGAACGTTGTAGCTATGAGCTTAGGTATTTTTTCTCAATTGGGTGCCGCTTGGTGCATTATTGCTCCTCTTACAGCAACAGTATCTACTTGGATTATTGCTGTTGGTCTTTGGATTGGTTTTACTAGCGCTATACAAGATTTCAGAGACCAAGAAGGCGATCAACTAAGTGACAGAAAAACACTTCCACTTCTAGTAGGTGACTCTAATGCTAGAAAAATCATGATGGCTATTTATGCTATCGTTATGCTTCCTCTCATTGCTGTATTTATCTCTCTATCAGCAAGCATCCTTCCAATCGTAACTTACATTATCTGCACTATAATCGCTGTTTGGCACATTGCTATCATCGTTAGATTGTGGAAATTCAGAACTCCTGATGCTGATAAAACAACTTACAATTCTCTATGCTTATTATACTGCACACTTTTGTTAGCTTCTTTCTTCATTCTGTAATTATAAAAATGAAACCATCATTTTACCAAAAAATAACGTAAAACCAATTTCCTAAATGTTTTTACAAATAAAAAAATGAATCATCTCAACTTATGAGATGATTCATTTTTTTATCCCCCTGTTTCAAATTGTAATGCGATTAAGTAGGCAAAAAACTGAGTAATACAAATTCATGGATACTCACAAAACAATAGATACTAGATTGTGCTAATAGTCCTCCCAAAGGCAGGACTGTTAAGTTCTGTATTATCTAAAGCTTAAGGTGTCGCCCCTAATGGCAGGGCTGTTAAGTTCTAATTGTCAACGCTCCGAAAGGCGAATCCCGAAGGGATGAAATGATTATAGCTTTGTTTGCAAAGCGTATTTTTGAACCCTGAAAGGGTGCTATTATTATATTGTATGCTAATAATGACATCCCTTCGGGATTTAAAGGCATTTTATAGCATTATTACTACTATAATGCCATCCCTTCGGGATTTTTTCAACAGCATTCGGAGTCATTTGCCAGAACTTAACAGCCCTACCCTGATGGGGCTTTTTTCACTTTTTAGTTGGGTTTTACCAATGTTCCGCCCCTCTGGGTAGGGTTCACGACCACGAAGTAGCAGCGAAGCTAAGTAAAAAAAATCATTTACTTGCGTGAGCTAGTTCACTTCGTTCATGAGCTCACCTGCGGTTCGGTTCGGCAGAGCCTCGGTTTTTAGCCCGTTTACTTTTAGCGTCAACTGATTATTTGATATACCATATCAAATATATCAGATCGTTTCACGAGTGTTTGTGAGCTCCCTACGGTCGGTTTTGAGACTACTTAAGGCTACTCTTATTAGCTTGGCATAATCTCGGTTCTTTTTTATCTACTGATTTCTTGTCATTGAACAAAAAAATAGGGACATTCAGAGAAATAATTCTTCTAAATGCCCCTTTAGGATAGCAAGAAGCTATATTAGTATTTAGCCTCCCTATTTATTTTATTAAAGTTGTTTATTCTTCCTCATCATTCATTGCTACTGCTTTTTGCTCATCTGCAACAATATCCTCCTGCTCAGTCTCAACACCTTTCTCTACAATCATCTGTGTAGATTGAGCATACTGTAACAATTCTTGTAACTTTTCTTCTGGCAAGGCACTCAAATCCAATTCTAGCTTTAGCTTACCTTTTACCTTCTTGGCCTTGTAAGTTTTAATTTCTTCCAAACTAGGATTATCAATAGCTTCCTCTGACTCAGGAGTAACCGATCTAGTAAGTGTTACATGCTCTTGAGGAGCTGCTTGATGTCCATTTTTGAGGCGCAGTAATTGTACGAGCTGTGATTCTGTGAGGCCAGTAGATTTGCTAATTTCAAACAAAGCCTCTTCTATGTTTGGTATGTTTTTATTAACATAGACCCAATCACCTACCAATACAGCATTACCACTTTGATAGCTTTTGACCAATTGATTTAAGAAGCGTACAGTATAAGGCATTTCGCCATCATATAAGTAAATGACATAAGGCACTTGTTCTCTCCACTCCAAATAATGTGCAGCCCCCCACTCTTGGCTATTTTCTTGTAGGGTTTCCTCATCCAGTTGGTGATCTATTTTGGTAGTAGGCAGCTTCACGCCTTTTAAATCCACATTTGTACAATAATCCCCTACTGCATCCAAAGACTCCACGACCTCTTCCATTCCTATGGCATACTTACTCCACAATTGTGTTTGTTGCTTCTGATCTACGCTATACACCTCTCCTTCTTCAGCTAAATGCAATTGATATTCCAAAACAGGAGTTTCCCCTGTTCCCGCAACTTGATCAATAACAGGCAAAGGCAAATCCTCTGCCCCATCTGGCAAAGTATTATACAATTTTCTCAACCAATACAATCGTTCATCCTCTGAAGAAAAACGCACTTTTTGATCTGCTAACCACAATACAGTATGCTTCAAGTGCTGCTGCCCCATGTTGCGTAAATCATTGAGTTGTTTTTGGCTAATTGCCTCTTCCTGTTCTCCTTTCAAGTATTGGCGTACCATCACCAAAGTAGATGCTGTCGTATTCACTCCTAAAGCATCCAACAAAGCCAAACGAGTCTTGGGCACTACCATTGTCATTTGCTCCCCTTCCTCTTCATTTTCCTCTAATAAAGGCTCTTCAACAACTGTTGTATCTGCTGCTACCCACTTATCCAACCATGCTGGCAACTGCTCTGTTTCCAAGGCATAAGCCTCGTCACTTACCAATCCTTGTGGAGTAAACCCAGCCAAACTATTATTGGTATTGGTTGCCAATTCCAAATACATAGGACGCTCTGCATCAGGCAATTCAGACCAAGTGTCATACAAAAAGGTCAAAAGTTGTTCTTGCAACTCTTCTTGCGCCTCTTCCTCTATGGAGCGAATTGGTGTACAATAAAATGTTTGCTTATCAATATAAGGTTGTTGAACAATAGCTTGTTCTCCAAAACCAAATGCACTGTTTTTATCCGATAGTTTGAGCAATTCTTCTAAATTGGCATAATGTGTACTTGATAGTATAGCAGCTGCATCAATAAATGCCTGTTTGCGCGTATGCCAAGTATCATAAGTAGTCAAAGCCACCAATTCTTCAGCTTGTGTATGTACCTCAAAGCCTTGCACAAACTTGGTGCTATCTTCCAAGCGAGAATACAAAACTAAGAAAGCCAATTGGTGAGCATTTTCTAAGGTAGCTTCCTCTTGTGCCTTTAGTTCTTTATAAACCTTATCCAATGTTTTTTCGCTATGCTCAAAACAACGCTTTTGCAATACTGTTGGTGCTTCATAATCTACCAACTGCCCAGCAATTTGCGTCAACAAGGTCTGATGCTCTTTGTAAGCAGGTAAAATTTCTGCCAATTCCAAAGAGAATTTCCCCAACTGATTGATGGCAATGGTTAAATTGGCATCAAATCCAATTTCATCCAACTTCCACTGATCCCCTGCTTCATTCTCAATATAGATTTTGGAACGAACGGCACTGTGATCGGCTTCTTTGTTTCTAAAAACCTGCAAGGTTTGATGCTCAAAGGATTCTTTGTCATACGTTACCCCTTGGCGCAAAATAATTTTATCAATTTTATTAAATACTTGCGCTTGTACATCAGCATTACCACTTTCTACAATCAATGCAGATAATAATTCTGGTGGTGCATCTTTGGATTTGGTAATAGTATCAAACAATTCACGTCCACGTAGGAGTCCCTTGTTTCTGTAATCGGCATGGTACAGCTTTCTGGGCAGACGTTTGTAATGTGTTCCAAACAAATCAATGACTTTCTTGGCCAATTCGCGCTGTCCCTTCTCTACTGCAAAAGGAATATTCTTAGCACGCTGTCCTACTTCATAAAGCCGTGCATTTTCCTCATTATAAGTGATGTATGCAAAGGTAAATAAATCTTCTTTTGTGGTTTCTACAAAGTCCACCAAAGCTATTGCTTCTCTTTTTTCTAATAAGACAGGTTCGGCTGGCAACAATTTGGATAAACCTGTATCTCTTGTTTTGAAAATACGCTCTTGTAAGAAAGGCAGTACATCTGGATGGGGGGCATAACGCCCAGTTAGAGCATTTAGGGCTTTGCCTATGGCCTCATAATTTTCAGCTGCTCCATCCATTACTTGATTGTAGAATACCTCCCCACTGCCCACAAAACCAACAGTCGGATTAACAAAAGCATACTTATTGATTATCAAGGTTTTTGGCGACTTCACTAAAGCAGCATACTTCAATACCCCTTCATAAAATTCCTTGATATTGTTATGCACTTGCTCTTGAGCTGTCAGGCTTGCCCAATGGGGCACAATCAACTGGTTATAAATCGTTTCTTCTTGCGCCATAAGAGGATGTAGCACTTCTGAATCTTCTGCCTCTGCAATTCGATTTGCTCTCAACCACATAGGCAAAAAAGCATCAGAGGGCAACAATTGACTCAAGGGCACCACCTCTCCTCTTTGATTGGCAAACAAAGCCAATTTTACAAGCTCTTTGTCCGATAATATTTGTTGGAATAAAGCAAACAAAGCCTTTTTCTCCACAGATGATAAAGATGCCTCTTGACATTCCTCCAAGATTTCGCCTAGTTTTTTCTTCCAAGTCTTACTGCTGGTACTAGGAGCGGTTTTGAACGGTACTTTGTCCAAATAGGGTAATACATCTGGATGAGGCAATGGCTTGCCCATTACTTTTTGTACAGCACTATTCAAGGAGTCATAATCTACCTCCAATTGCCCTAAACAAGCATGGTAGAACACTTTATAATAGGGCAAGAAGCCTTGCTCTTCATTGGTATAAATATAGTTGGCTTCGTCTAATTTGGGTTGAGCACTCTTGAGACTATAATAAGACAATACCTGTTCATAAAAATCTGTCAAACTCTCAGCCGTATCTACCTGTTCTGTAATAGTTGACCAAAATGGATGTATAATATTACTGTAAATCTCCCAATTATCCCGTTCACTAATGTATTGCTCCTCCAATACAGGTCTGTCCTCTTCTTCTTGTATTTTGTAAGCCTCCAACCAAGGTTCTACTTCTAGGTTAGGTGCCAATAAAGCATTTAATGCTACAGCCGTTCCTGTCTGGTTGTTAAAAAGAGGTACAGAACGTACTTGCTGATCAGAAATTCCCTCCATATTTTGGAAGAATGCCAACAGTTCATGCTTTTGTGCTGCGGTGAGTGTAGCCCCCTCCAAACGTGCTGTTAGCTTCTCAAACAATGCCTTGTCCTTGGTGAGATAATCCAATTGTGATTTGAGGCTTTGTAGAATGACCGAATAATCGGAAACATCAAATTCCAATACCGAAAATCCTAAGCCCTTGATAGCAGATTTGATAGGCAACAAACGATCGCTCATTAAGAAAATATCCTCTTGCTCTTGCAAATCATTCAAAGCATAAAACTTAGCATCACCTTGGCTATTGCTAAATTTAAAACCCTTGAGTTCTGCAAAACGCTCTGCAAAAACACTATCGAACTCTACTTGCTTCAATTCATCTACAAACTTCTGATAATCAGCTTCTCCTAACTGCTGTATACGAGTATTCAATAAGTTGATTTTGGCTTCCAAAATCAATTCTTTTAGCCCCAATTTTCTTATTCCCAATTTGGCATTATTACTAGCAGACTTTAGCAAATCTTGATCGCCTTCTACATCTGTCCAATAAAACCACTCACAGGCAATACCCAATTCCATTGGCTCAATAGGCAGTGCTGTATCTTTGGCAATGATAATATCCTTAGAATAAAAATTTCCTTTGTTGGTTGGAATATTTTCTCTAATGTATTCTAATAGTGGGTCGTATAAATATTCATTAATCAACTTAGCATCATACTCCGTAGAACGATCAGACAACAACAAGGCTTTGTACATTTGTACATAACGTTCCTTATCATCCATTTTATAACGCTCCAAATTGCGCTTGAGCACTTTGGTAATGTACTTAAACGTCTCCACATTGGCTTCTCCTTGATCGTCTAAGCGCGTTCTATCTGTAATTTTGGCAAAAGAAGAACTATGAATAAAATAAGCCATACCATGACGCTCATTTCTCATAGGGAAAAACTGATACAAACTAGGTGCTTGCTTTAACGCATGCATCTGCTCTTTCTCCAATGGAAAACCCAATGAAATTTCAATAGGACACTTTGGAAACTCTGGATCAATGTTCTGAAAATCATCAGTACCCGGCAAGATGGCATAACGCTCCAATAAGGTATCGTGCTGCTCTATAACTTTGTCTTGCAAGGCTACTTTTTCCAAGGTTTTGAGATTGTTCATAGCATAACCAATCCCAGATTGAATATTCAGCAGAGATGATTTTAATTTTTCATGCTTTTTGGGGCCAAAACGCAAAAAGAACAAGGAGCCTTGTTCTAAGGAAAACTGCTCCAACAAGCCCTTTTGTTCTTGTAAAAAGGCCACCAATTCTTGCAATTCTTCAGACTTAAACAAGGTCTGGTCTTGATATTCCAAATCTTTGACCGTCTCCTCTGGTGCTGTAGGAAAACAAGCCAAAATGATTTTTAACAACCAAGGTGCTACTTCGCTCTCTACATTGTCCTCCAAGCTCAACGCATCCCCTTTGTAATCTAGCAAATTGTTGAATTGCTGCTTGTTGTGCCAACTGAATAATAAGGGACCAGCCAAATCACGCAACAATTCCTCTCCTCCATCAGATTTACCCATTAGGCGATAAGCCAGCTTAAATCCAATACCATAACGGCCAATTTTGCCACAATTTTCCTCCTTGGTTTTATCAGCCTTGGTTCCCTGAAACGAGTTGAGCAATGCTTTTAAATCCTTGTCAGTAAATGCCTTACCATTGTTAATGACCATAAAAAAGGTCTCATTGTACACAACAGCACATTCTGTAGATTGGCTATCTGCTGCGTTTTGTAAAAATTCGTAAATGGCTTGTTCATCTTGAGCATTTTGCAACTTAGGAGTTAAGTCTGCTCTAATATTACCAACAATACCATTAACCATTTTATAAAATCCACTATTCTGCCCGTGGCTACTCCCAATAAAATTTTCATTCCAATTGGGCATATCATAGCCTTGATCATTTCGCCAATTGGTGCGGAATTGTTGAATGTTCTTAATTTGCATGTTGTTTAGCTCTTATTGATCTTACTTTTTACTATTAAAATAGGATGCTGATGCCTGTTTGCACCACCTCCAAATAGTTGAAGTAAGGAACGTCTTCAAATTGGTGTTTTACAATAAAAATCCTCTACTTTAATAGGTTCTTTTTTCTAGCACTTTTCTTGTAGATTTGTGCGCTGTTGCAATATATTATAATTAGTTGAGAAAACAAAAAAGTTTGTCGATTTGAAACAATTTGTTTTTTGTGTTTTTTGTACAAAAGTTCCATCCAATTACTTACAAAACAGCATCTAAATAAAAAAAACACTTATGAATACCATTAAACAAAACCCATAACAAACTAATAATCAAATAAATACAAGTCAACTCATTCATCCCCAAAAAAACTAAAAAGTTGGCCAACTGTGCCTTCAAATAAAAGCTGTTGTTCTATGAAATATTTACTAGCTATTGTTATTTGTATATACTTTTTTCCCTGGAAATTACACAGTCAGTTTGCTCCTGCTGCGGGCGAGATAGGCAGTACAGCCATTGCCAAAGATTCGAGTATTCTAGTGGCTTGGGCCACCAATTGTACGATACAACGAGGCCCAATGGATATTAGCCAGCCGGGATTGGGCTTGGCTACAGCGGGTATTTCTACTCATGCAGTAGGGCCGGCTGGTGATGGCTTGATTGTAAGTTTGGGCGATGGAGGACAAGCTGTACTCACCTTTGCTCGTCCTATTGCAAATGGTGCAGGAGCAGATTTTGCTATTTTTGAGAATGCTTTTAATAATACTTTTTTAGAATTGGCTTTTGTAGAAGTGAGTTCAGATGGGCAGAATTTTGTGCGTTTTCCAGCCATATCCAATACAGATACCAGTACACCTATAGGAAGTTTTGGAGTTATTGATCCCCAAAAAATCTACAACTTAGCTGGAAAATATCGCGCTAATTATGGAACTCCCTTTGATTTGGAAGAATTGCGTGGTCTTTCGCCCTTGCTCAATATCAATGCCGTGACCCATGTACGTTTGGTAGATGTAGTAGGTAGTTTGCAAGAGGCTTATGCTACCCGTGATAGCAGAGGCTACAAAATCAATGATCCTTGGAACACGCCTTTTGCCTCAGGGGGCTTTGATTTGGATGCAGTGGGCGTTATTCATCAAGCCCAACACAATAACATACGGCAATTGGCCCAAGCTGCTGCTGCTTGGTTTCCCAATCCCTTGCCAGCAGGGCAAGCCTTGCAATGCAGTGCCCCACAAGCCCCTCACCAATTGGTGCTGTATAATGTATTGGGGCAGGTCGTTTGGCAAGCTTCACAGCCCGAGCTTCCATTGGTCTTACCTCCTCTCAAATCAGGGAGTTATCAACTTTTGTTTTGGGTAAATAACCAAGCATTTTATCAAACCATTGTGATCTTATAAACCATGCCCAAATTTCTAATTTTACGATTCAGTTCTATAGGCGATCTGGTGGCCACCAGTCCTGTGCCACGCTGGATCAAACAACAAATTCCCGATTCAGAAATTCATTATTTGGTCAAGCAGCAATTTGTCTCCTTGCTCACTGCCAGTCCTTATGTAGACCAAGTTATTTCTTTTAATAAAAAGGAACAAACGCTGGCTGCTGTGCTGCCGCAGCTCAAAGCTGAAAACTATGATTGGGTATTGGATTTGCATAAAAATTGGCGCACCCTCCAAGTGCGACGAGCCTTGAAAAAACCAGTCTTGTCTTTTGACAAATTGAGCTTCAAAAAATGGTTGTTCATCCAATTTCACATCAACAAACTCCCCCATAATATGCCCATTGCCGAACGTTACAGGCTGGGCTTGGCTCCCTTACAACTGCAAAACGATAATTTGGGGCTGGATCATTTTATTCCCCCAACAGAGCAGGTACAAGCTAACCATATTAATGCTCGACTAGGCCAACAGGCTTATATTGGTTTGGTCATTGGGGCAGCCCATGCCACCAAACGGCTACCCACAGAGCGTTTGCAGCAATTGTGTGCCGCACTCTCTCACCACTTGGTGGTGCTTTTGGGTGGGCCAGATGACCAAGCAGCCGCCCAAACTATTGCCCAAGCAGGCCCTCATGTTATCAATACCTGTGGCCAATTATCCATCAACCAATCTGCTTCCTTGGTAGCACAGGCACGAGTGGTAGTAGCCCATGACACAGGGCTGATGCACATAGCTGCCGCCTTCAAACGCCCTTTGGTAGTTTTGTGGGGAAGCACCCACCCTGCTTTTGGCCTATTCCCCAATTTGCCCCCCAATGCTCCAACAGCACTCCATATTGCCCAAGAACTCTCCTGCCGCCCTTGTACCAAAATTGGCCGTGCTCAATGCCCCAAAGGGCATTTTAAATGTATGCAGGACTTGAGTATAGTGGATATGGTAGAAGCTGTAGAAAAACAATGGGCATTAGATGCTTAACAACAGTATTATATTTTGTCCTGCACCCCAAAACAAAAAGCAAAAGGCTAATAATGGGCTTTTTAGAAAAGAAACGTAGCCGTATCAAAATGAATTCAAAATTAAGAATGAGTTTCAAAACGAAAACAAAGTTTCTTTTAAAAAATACATAAAACACTAATTAGCAAAAGTATTTACTCCTTGGCACTTTATTGGCATATTAGAAAGCAACTTAACAAGTAAAGAAATAAAGAGTTAAATTTTATTGGGAAGTGAAATTTAACTCGACTAAGGGAAAAAGTTGAATTTTATTGGGAAGTGAAATTCAACACAACAACAAACAAAGAGTTAGATTGTATTGGGAAGTGAAATTTAACTCAACAACAAACAATAGAATGTTCTTCTAAGTAAGTAGGTTTATAAGAGTTGGGAAGCTCAAAAATTCTAAATTACTAATAACATTTTGTACATAAAATAGTAATCCACTATTACTATATCTATCGGTTTTTCTCCATCATAAACTGATACAGTAGCATGAATTATTCTTTGGATAGAATTGTTCGTGTTTTTTTATCCTCCCCCCCTTCTAAGATTCAATATATTTTCTGAAATTTTTTCTTTTGTCAAAGGTTTGTAATACCATAAACCTTTATCCATTGTATGACTTGTTTATTACTGTCATAATCATTAGATTTGCTTCAGAAGTCGAAAAAGGGATATCCCCATTTAGTTCATTTTTTATAAAAAATAACCTATGGCTATTTATATTACAGATGAATGTATCAATTGTGGTGCTTGCGAACCAGAATGCCCCAACAATGCCATTTATGATGGTGGCGTAGAGTGGTCTTATGCTGATGGTACAGGGCTTTCGGGGACGTTTACATTAGTAGATGGCCAAGAGGCTGATGCAGACCAATTGAATGCACCAGTAGAGGAAGATTATTATTTTATTGTAACTGATAAATGTACGGAATGTGTAGGTTTTCATGAGGAACCTCAATGTGCTGCCGTCTGTCCTGTAGACTGTTGTTTGCCTGATGAAAACCATGTTGAGTCAGAAGAACGTTTATTAAAGAAGAAAGACATTATGCACCTTTAAATATCGCATCAAAATTTTCTTAGGAGCGTTGATTTTGCAAAAGCAAAATCAACGCTTTTTTATTTAGGAGTGATTGGATGCTGTTGATTGAAGATATTCGTTCATTGGTCGAAAAGAAAAATTATTGGTCGTGTAAACAACTTTTTTGATTTATACTTGTAGCCAATAGTCCAACAACTTCATTCCAAATTTTTCTAAAGCGAGACAAGAGCAGAAAGAAATACAACATGAGTCAAAATAAAATTCTACGAAAAATAAGCGTCATTATTGGTATTCTAATTTTAGTGGGTGGTATTCACTTTGCCAATAAACTGGGCAGTGCTCCCCCGCCCAAAAAAGACAGCCCCAAAACCGAAAAGAAAGAAAAGGCACGAGAGGCAACTTTTGTTTATGGGCGCAAGGTAGACAACAAAAATTTATCTTCTGAGGTCTTACTAACAGGAAAAGTAGTAGCTCGCCAAAAGATTGATTTGTTCTCAGAGGTGACAGGCAAAATAGAACGGGCAGGAAAAGAGTTTAGAGAAGGGATTCGATTCTCCAAAGGCCAATTGATGCTGCGTTTGGACGATCAAGAAGCCCAATTGGAGTTGCAAGCAGCCAAAAGCCAATTGTACAGTGCCTTAATTACCCTATTGCCCGACCTCAAAAACGATTACAGTGATAATTTTGAAGTTTGGGAAGCTTACATCAACGCTTTTGACCCTGCCAAGCCCATCCAAGAGTTGCCCACTGCCAAAAGCAATCGAGAAAAGTATTTCCTAGCTGCTCGCAACATCAACAATCAATATTTTAATATCAAGCGGCAAGAATATCGTCTTACCAAGTACAATATTTATGCACCTTTTGATGGCATTTTGACCAATGCTGCTGTTTATGAAGGGGCATTGGTTAGAAGTGGGCAAAAACTGGGGGAATTGACTCATCCTTCTCGTTATGAATTGGAGGCCACCGTTTCTTTGTATGATGTGGAGTTCTTGAAACGGGGCAATAAAGTGCGCCTCTACTCAGAAGCTACCAAGGAGGAATGGACGGGTACAGTGGATCGTTTTGGAAAGGTGATTGATGAAAAAACACAAACTCAAAAGGTTTATATCACGCTCAATAGCAGCCAATTGAGTGAAGGCATGTTCTTAAATGGCACGGTAAAAACCAAATCTCTGGGAGAAGTTATGGTATTGCCAAGAACATTGCTGGTAGACAACAACAACATCTACAGTGTTGTTGGCAATAAATTGGCTTTGACTGCTGTAGAAGTTGTCAAGCTGGATGGTAATGACATGTATGTCAAAGGATTGGAAGTGGGCACGACGGTATTGGCACAACCTTTATTGGGGGCTTATGATGGAATGCCTGTTCAATTGGTGCAGTAAACTGATAATAATCACTTTATCATGCGCTTCTTTTGTTGTTGTTAAGTTAAAATTATCATGAAAAACGCCATAAAATATTTTATCAAGTACCATATTACAGCCGATGTACTGCTGCTGCTCATTGCCATACTTGGTATTTTTTCTGCCATCAATATTCAACGCAGTCTGTTTCCGCGTATTGAGAGTAGAAACATTATCATAGAAACCATTTATGTAGGAGCTTCTCCAACAGAGGTTGAAAAAGGAATTACCCTCAAGCTGGAGGAGGAAATTGATGGGTTGGAAGGTATCAAGAAGGTAAATTCTACTTCTGTTGAAAATCTTTCTAATGTTAATATAGAAATCCTAAGCAACTACAATGTAGAAGATGTATTAACAGATGTCAAAAATGCTATTGATAGAATTAATACCTTCCCTGAAGATGCCGAAAAACCTGTTATTTACAAACAAGAGCGTACCGATGCGGCGGCGGATATTATGATTAGTGGCAATGTTGATCTAAAAACACTCAAGCTTTTTGGAGAAAAAGCCGAACAGGAATTGCTGGCCAAAGACAATATTTCTAAGGTAACTGTATCGGGCTATCCTGATGAGGAAATTGAAATTGCTATTCGAGAAGATGCCCTAGATGCTTTTCAGCTCACCTTTGCTGAGGTGGCCCGAATTATTCAAAACACCAATATAGAATTGACGGGGGGTGATGTAGAAATGGGCAACAACAAAGTGATTATAAGAGCAGAAAACAAGGTCTATTATGCCGAACAACTAGAAAACACCATTGTACAAACCAGTGCTAGTGGCAGCCCTATTCTACTCAAAGATATTGCAACCATCAAAAACCAATGGGCAGATGTTCCATCCAGAGAGTATTTTAATGGTCGTCCTGCTGTCCGAATCAAAGTACTCAGCCGATTAAGCGAAGATATTATTACCACTGCCTCGGCTGCCAAAGCCTATATCCAAGAATTTAATGCAGCTTATGCCCCATTGGATTCAGCCTCCAATGATGGGGTTCGTGCTTATTTGTTGAGTGATGGTAGTGTTAGAATTCAGCAACGAACAGATTTATTGGTAGAGAATGGTTTGCTGGGCTTTTTCTTGGTATTCTTGCTTTTGGGGCTTTTCCTCAAACCTAGAATTGCCTTTTGGGTGGCCTTGAGCATTCCTATTTCTATTGCAGGGATGTTTATTGTAATGTCCTTTACCAATTTCAATATCAATATGTTGTCCTTGTTTGGGCTCATTCTGGTTATTGGTATTTTGGTAGATGATGGGGTGGTGATTGCAGAAAATATTTTTCAGAAATATGAACAGGGAATGCCAGCACGACAGGCAGCTATTGAGGGTGTAATGGAGGTATTGCCTTCGGTTATTTCGGCTGTTCTGACTACTTGTTGGTTCTTTTTGCTCTTTTTCTTGATAGAAGGCCAATTGGGCGATTTCTTTTCTAGTGTCGCTTTTGTGGTAATTTTCACCTTGCTATTTTCTTTGGTAGAAGGTTTCTTTATTTTGCCGGCACACATTGCCCATTCCAAGGATTTGGAGCAAGGAGCTAAGAAAAATGCCCTAGAAAAAACCAGTACGGCCTTTTTTGATTTTCTCAAAACCAAAATATATGGCCCTATCCTACGTTTTTCTATTCACAACAAAACCATTGCCATTGCTTGTGGGATTGTGATTTTGTTTTTTTCTGTCAATGTAGTGCGTGGAAAAATCGTAAAAATCACCTTCTTCCCTTCTGTGGATAGAGATGATGCCATTGTGTCACTCAAATTGCCCGCAGGCACAACAGAAGATGTTACCAACAGCATATTGGAACGCATAGAAAAGGCTACTTGGGAGGTTAATAAAAAACTACAGGCCGAACGAGAAGATGGCAAAGAGGTGGTATTATCCATTGCACGCAGTTTGTCGGCCAATTCCAACGAGGGCAGTCTGTTTATCTCCTTACTAGATGGCGAAACACGCAACTTGCCAAGTAATGATTTTAGTAATATTTTGCGAAAGCACGTAGGTGAAGTGTACGAGGCCGAAACTCTTACTTATGGGCAACGTTCTATTTTTGGGGCAGCCGTACAAGTAGGATTTGTAGGGGAGGATATTGAGGAATTGCGCCAACTAAAAGAAGAACTAAAGGCCATTCTCAAACAAGACAAACGCCTAAAGGATATTGATGACAATGACCAAAAAGGGGGCTTGGAATTTCACATCACCCTCAAGCAAAAAGCCAAAGCATTGGGATTGGATTTGGCTACTATTATTCGCCAAGTGCGCCAAGGGTATTTTGGTTATGAAGTGCAACGGCTCCAACGTGGTAGCGATGAAGTAAAGGTCTGGCTGCGTTATACCCAACAAGAGCGTCAATCCTTTAGCAATTTGTTGAATCTAAAAATTCGGGTCAATCAAAATCTCTATCCACTCAAGGAGTTGGTAGAGCTGCATCCAGAACGCAAAGCTCTAAAAATCACCCACATCAATGGGCTGACCAAGTTGGAAGTGAGTGCTTCCTTGGCCGATCTCAAAACCTCGGCTACTGAAGTAACTTCGGATGTGCAAAATAAGGTTCTTCCGCCTTTGTTGGAAAAATACCCCAATGTACAAGTCCTATTTGAAGGACAAAGCGAACGTGCGGCCGACACTATCAAATCATTGCAACGTTGGTTGCCTATGATTTTGCTGCTGGTATTTTTTACAGTAGTCATTACCTTTCGCTCCTTTTATCAAGCCCTCATTGTCTTGCTGTTGATTCCTTTTGCCTTTATTGGCGTAGTAGCTGGACACTGGCTGCATGGATTGTCTATTAGCATATTGTCTATGTTTGGAATTTTGGCCGTAGCAGGGGTCGTTATCAATGATAGTTTGGTTTTGATTAGTACTATGAATAGGTTGCTCAAAGAGGGTATGCCCTTTACAGAGGCTGTTACAGAAGCCAGTCTTTCGCGTTTGCGGCCTATTTTATTAACCACTGTGACTACCGTAGCTGGTTTGATGCCTATTGTATTTGAAACCAGCTTTCAGGCACAGTTTCTTATTCCTATGGCAGTGGCCTTGGCTTACGGTCTATTGGCAGCCACCTTTACCATGCTGCTAGTATTGCCCCCTTTATTGATGGGCATGAACAATACCCGTTTGGCTTGGAGATGGCTTTGGGAAGGCGAAAAAGCAAGCCGTGAGGAAGTGGAACCCAGTGTTAAGGAAGAACAAGCTGTTCATTAAAATCATCCATTGATTACAATATATATTGTCATGTATCGTCTATATTTTTTATTTTTTGTTCTTATTATTAGTAATAATGCTCGCCTCTATGCTCAAACAGTGGTGTCCTTGGATGATGTATTGAAGGCAGCTGTAGAGCATAATTTTGATTTAAAAATTGCACGCAATGAGGTGGCTACTACCGCCACCAATGCTACTATTGGAGCAGCAGGTTTTTTGCCAACTGTAGATATTTCGGGCAATTATAATTATTCTATATCCAATGTTGTCACCACCTTTACAGGAGCTATTCCCGATCAGAATATTACAGGAGCAGCCTCTCAAAACTACGGGGCCAATGTCAATTTGCGCTACACGATTTTTGATGGACTCAAACCTGTTTACAAATTGCGCCAATCCAAGTTGCAAGTGGCCTTGAGCACTACACGCTACCAACAAGCCATTGAAAACACCTTGTTTCAGGTGATTCAGGCGTATTATAATTTGGCGTTGTTGCAAGAGGATTACAGAATTGCCAATGACAAACTCATTTTTACCAAACGCCAATTGGAGCGTGTCAATACCCAACGCCAATATGGGCAAGGTTCGGAGGTAGAACGCCTCAATCTGCTTACTACTTACAACAGTGATAGCACGCAGCTCTTGCGCCTACAACTCAGCCAACGCCAAGCTGTACAACAGCTCAACAAGGTGATTGGCACGGCTTATTTGCCAGATGCTGTATTGGTAGAAGTGGCACCTGATTTGGATTTGTCGCTCACTTATGATGCCTTGGTAGAGGCCACCCTAAAAAATAACTTGGCAGTAGTCAATGCCCAGCAAACCCTAGAAAATGCACAACTAGACTTACAAATTACCAAAACAGAATTGTACCCCAAGCTTTCTACAACCATCAGCTATGGTTATTCGGGTTCTAGTAATGATGCTGGTATTGTGGCGAGTAATAGCTCTTTTGGGCCTTCTTTTGGCTTGGGTTTGTCGTATAATTTATATGCAGCCGGCATTGTCAAGCGTACCAAGGAACAAAATCGCCTCAATATTGAGAATCGTGAATTGTCCTTGCAATCTACTCGTTACAACCTAGAACAAGATGTAAAAGATGCCTTTATCAATCATGAGAACAATGTGGCCTTAATTACCATAGAACAAAGCAATGTCAGCATCAGCAAAACCAGTTTTGAACGCATTACAGAAGCCTACCAGCTAGGACAAGCCACCCTCACCCAATACCAACAGGCCGAACTCAACTACATTCAGGCACAACAGCGTGTGGTGGCAGCTCGTTACAATGCCAAATTATCTGAATGGCAATTGCGTCGTTTGGCGGGTTTGTTGACGGAGTAGCTTTGTTTTTGAAACTATAGCCATCCCTCTAACTGTTGTATGAGTTGTATTCTGTTCTAATAGCCTCAAAAAATTTTCCTTCACTTGCCCTTGCAATTGCTGTACGACATGCCATAATTCATGTGCCAAGTGATGTTCTTGTCCTAGTCCAATATAAACATTCAATCCTTCTGTGCAAGCATAGGCTCCCCCATTTGAGCAGTTTTTTCAGAGTTGTAATGCACTCTTACATCTCTCAAGGAAACCCCCGAAAAAAAAGAAAGCGACAGAAAAATTTCTGTCGCTTTCTAAATTTAAAGTCAACGAATGTCAACTTATTTATCTATTATAATAGTATTACATATATTCCTCTTGTTGTTTGGGAGCATTAAAAACTTCTACCATCATTACTTGCTCACTTAGGGATAAATCTTTACCCAATTGAACAGGATTATCTACCGGATCCACTGCCTCAAAAGTAATTCCCTTGTATGTATCGTTAAGTTCAAAAGAATGTACTTGCTTTAGATTGTAAGTTTCAATTAAACTTTTGATTGTCGTGTGATCTGCTAATAATAACTCTGCACTACCCTCATAGATAATATCAAAGCGTGGCAATTCTTCCATGTTATCAGGAAATGAACGACTCTTACCAAGCAATGTTTTAGATACATCTAATTGTTGCAACATGGAATTACCAGTAATATCCTCTGCTGGCTTATCATTACATGAACTCAATAATAAAATGGGAAGTAATACAAATAAAACAGATAATAAATGATGTCTTCTTGTCATAGTGTGAAATTTGAAATAGCACATTAAATACATAAAGTACTATAAAAATATAAATTGTACTGATTGGGAAATATACACTAGTCGTAATTTAGGTTGGGTTGGTTAACGCTCCATAGTCACTAATATAAGCTTTTTCTTTGTTAAAGCCTAATTTTAGAACAAGTTTTTCTAGTTTATTTTGAAGTTTAATTTTAAAAACAATTGCCCTGTATAAGATAGTTTATTTAATAACATTTTGGTAAGTGCAACTAATATACTTAGTTTAAAAACAATCAAAAGTGACAAAAAGCAAATATTTGCATAACGATTTCTAATTGAAGTAGATATAATAAAAAAAATGCTCCAAAAAAATGAAGCATTTTTAGTTATTTATCTCCAAAGAATGCTTGCTATTAGATAATTAATAAGTGGGCGTATTATGAATAGCTGCCAAAAATTCTGCTCGTACAGCAGGATCTTGAAACTTTCCGCCATAGGCTGTAGTAACAGTACTACTGCTTGTATCTTTGATGCCTCTAGAAGATACACAAAGATGTTTGGCATCAATATAGACGGCCACATCTTCTGTGTCTAGCACTGTTTGCAGTTCTTTGAGAATTTGCATACTCAAGCGTTCTTGTACTTGTGGACGCTTGGCAAAATGTTGTACAATTCTATTAATTTTGGATAGCCCAATTACACGGCCATTGGAGATATAGGCAACATGAGCTTTTCCGTATATTGGTAAAAAATGATGTTCACAAGTAGATTGAAGCAAGATGTTTTTTTCTACTAACATCTCCTTGTATTGATACTTGTTGTCAAAAAGCGCCACTTTGGGTTTGTTGGTAGGATTAAGACCACTAAAAATTTCTTTGACATACATCTTCGCAACTCTGTAGGGAGTCCCCTTCAAACTATCATCCGTAAGATCTAGACCCAATATTTCCATAATCTCTCTAAAGTGATCTTGAATGCGTTCTACTTTTTCATCATCGGATAAATCAAAAGCATCCGCACGCATTGGAGTATCTAAAGAAGTTAAGGCATGTTGATCGCCCATGTCTTCATAGGATAGCTTTGTCTTGGTGTCCAGCACTGTTGTTATTTTACCGTTTTTCATTATTGAAAATTTTAACCCAAAAAATTGGTTTCGTTAAAAAATATGAAGTTTGTATAACATGATATATAATGATTTAATAGTTTATTCGAGAAAATACTCTATATCATATTCTTCTTTGTTTCTCTTACTAAACTGTCAGTGAGAGATTCTGTTTATCTAAAATTTGATATTAGACATAAAATTGACAAACAAATTTTTAGCCACTATTGGTATTTTAGATCCAGCATATAAAGTTATTAATAAAAATGCAGGAATTTTACAAATTATCGTCAGGTCTTAAAAAAAGAACAGTATGATACTGTTCTTTTTTTAACGAATGGATTAAATATTCTTGTAAGAGGAAAAAATGGCAGAAGCGAGCACTCAACTGGGGTAAGTTGTAAAAATTACTCAAAATTAAATCACTCGTACTTTGGATAGCTGCTTTAGAATGTGTTTTTTTAGGTAGATTGTTGGTCATTAACTTAGCATTATGAAGCCTATATTACTAAATGTGCTCTTTTTTTGTTGTTCTTGGGGATTGATGGCTCAAAACGGAATGCCTCAGAATGCAGGAGCAAGAGGAGCTGCCCTAGCCAATGCTTCACTCACTTTCACGGATATTAATAGTATTTTTACCAATCAAGCAGGTTTAGGTTATTTGGAACATTTATCCTTTACTGCTTATGGCGAACGGCGTTTTTTGTGGGCCAATGGTCTCAATTCCTTTCTGGTAGGTGCAGCATTGCCCCACAAAAGCATAGGCACAGTAGGACTGAGTTTGCATTACTTTGGTTATGGGGCATATAATGAACAAAAAATAGGACTGGCTTATGCCAAACGTTTATTTAAGCGTTTTTCTATAGGCGCACAATTTAATTATCTGGCTACTCGTGTGGGTGAGTATGGAACAGCACACAATGTTACCTTTGAGCTAGGAATTCTGGCCAAAGTAACCCAACACTTTCATTTGGCAGCTCATGCTTTTAGTCCTGTTCAAATAAAAATGCCCAACGGCGATATTATTCCTTCTATTTTTAAGGTGGGAGCCGCTTATATTCCCTCCAAAAAATTGCGTTTGACAGCCGAGGTGGAGAAAGACTTAGAACGCCCCTTGAATGGTCGATTTGGAGTAGAGTATCATCCTATACCAGTGCTGTATTTGCGTGCTGGTGTAGCTACCACCCCTGTTATGGCAAGCTTTGGGCTTGGCCTGCACCTCAATGCCCTCAAAATAGATATAGCCAGTAGTTATCATCAAGTATTGGGTTTCACGCCAAGCCTTTCGCTCACCTACGAAGTTGGCGGAAAACGCTCTAAAGAAAACACCCCCCACTAATTCTAAGTAAAAACAAATGTTGCTATGAAATATTGGATAACCATCTGTTGCTGTTTTTGGGGGCTGGGAATATTAGCGCAAGAACCTGCTGACAACAAACCCGACGAAAACGAAGTCAATAGTAGTACGCAGTTTTTGATCGAAAATTTGGTACAGGAGAGCGAAGATGAAAATTTTGATTTTGATACACAATTTGAATATTTAGAAGCTTATCGTCAGAATCCTTTGGATCTCAATAAGGCCAAGGAACAAGAATTGGTAGCTTTTGGGCTTTTTTCGGCTATCCAAATCCAAGCATTATTGTTATATAGAGCGCGTTATGGGCAAATTTTTTCTCTGTATGAATTGCAGGGCATTCCCACCTTTGATCAGGCTACTATTGTACGCCTAACCCCTTATGTGACGGTAGCCCCTGCCAAGGAAAAGGAAGTGCTAAACTTCAAGAAAATGTTGAAGTACAGCCGCCATCAGATTTTTCTACGTTATCAACGAATCTTGGAAGAACAGAAAGGGTTCGTGGCATTGGATCCAGGTCAAACAGGCTCCCGTTTTTTGGGCTCGCCCGATAAATTATACGCTCGTTATCGAATGTCGTACAAAGATCGTCTAAGCTTGGGCATAACCATGGAAAAAGATGCAGGAGAAGAGTTTTTTGCAGGTTCCAATCCACAAGGTTTTGATTATTATTCGGCACACCTCTACCTCAAAAATCTCACAAAAAACCTACACAGTGTTGCAGTAGGAGATTATCAGGTGTTTTTTGGGCAGGGTTTGACCATCTGGGGGGGCTTTGGCATTCGCAAGGGGGCACAGGTCTTGAACATTAAGCGCCAATCATTGCCCATTAGGCCCTATACCTCCGTGAATGAATCTATTTTTATGAGAGGGGCGGCGGCTCATTTGGAGTTTCTAAAAGAAAAAAATTTAGAAGTCACTATTTTTGGCTCTTATAGGCGCAGAGATGCCAATTTGGGGGCGGGGGTAGATTCCTTGTTGGATGATTTGAATTTGGATGTGCCCGTGAGTTCTTTGCAAACCATTGGTTTTCATAGAACTCCCAATGAAATTGAGGATGAAAATGCTATTGGCAAATTTACTTCAGGAGCACGAGTGGCTTATTCGGGACGTTCTTGGCATCTGGCAGGTAATTTTGTGTACAACCAATTGAGCAATGAATTACGCCGAGATAATCCAGCCTTGTACCAACAATTTGAATTTGCAGGACGAGAGGGATTTAATACCAGTTTGGATTATTCTTTTCGATATAAGAATATGCAATTTTTTGGAGAAACCGCCATCAATGAGCAAGGAGGTATTGCCACTATCAATTCTATTTTGGCAGATTTGGATCCTCGTGTGAGTTTGGGGCTGTTGCATCGTCATTATGACAAAAAATATTATACGCTCAATGGCAATGCCTTTGGCGAAAGTACACGTGTAGGCAATGAATCGGGCTTGTACATTGGTATGCAAACGCGCTTGGGCAAAGGGGTAGAACTCAACACCTATTTTGATATTTTTGAATTTCCTTGGTTGAGTTATAGAGCAGATGCTCCCACAAGGGGCTATGAGATTTTTTCTAAGCTCGAATACAGCCCCAATTATTATATTTCTGCTTACACACAATACCGATTTGAGCGCAAAGGCCGCAATATTTCGGGCAATACCACCAATATTGACCAAATTATCAACAATGACCGCCACAATCTACGTTTTCATTTTGCTTATGATGTATCGAACGAGTTTGCTTTGCGTACTCGTTTAGAGTTTTCTTTTTTTGAGAATGACGAATTTAACAAAGGCGTGATGTTGTATCAAGACCTAGTGTTCAAACCTCAAAAATTGCCCCTCAAAGTCCAATTGCGTCTAGCCTTCTTTGATACCGATAATTTTGATACGCGTATTTATGCCTATGAGAATGATGTGCTGTATGCCTTCTCTGTGTTGCCTTATTTTGGGCGAGGGCTGCGTTACTATTTCAATACTAGTTACAAAATCAACAAACACCTCAGCCTTTGGCTGCGTTTCTCTCAAACCTACTTTGCTGATAGAACTGTCATTAGTTCGGGTATTAATGCCATTGAAGGCCGCACTCGCTCAGAAGTAAAAGTGCAGTTGAGGGCTAAGTTTTGATACAAAAAAACAGCCGTTTCAGAATACCTCTGAAACAACTGTAACTTGTATACATTACTCTAACTATTTAACCAATCATAGTTACTTAGCCATTAAATTGATTTGGATGCCCATTTCATCATTAATAGCCATGTCACCTACTTTACTAGATTTGTAAACGATGCCCCACTCGGTACGATCAATTTTGAAATCAGGTGTTTTGGCACTCAATACCCCCTCGTTAAATTCTACTTTGGCAGGTAGTGTTACCGATTTAGTTTGATCTCTCATAGTCAAATTACCAGTGATGTTGTGGGTAGCATCTGGATTGCCCTCTACAGCTTCTACATTTGTGATTTCAAACGTAGCGGTTGGAAATTTTTCTACCTCAAAGAAATCGCCTGTTTTCAAGTGTCCTTCCAAGTCGCTTTTCTTTTCTCCTTCCAAGTCCGTTACCTCAATAGAAACCATATCCAAGGTAAATTTGCCACCTACCAATTTGTCTTCTTCCAATTGTAATTTTCCTTCTTTGATTTTCATCACACCTGAGTGCTGACCAGTAGGCTTAGTACCAACCCAATTGATAACACTTCCTTCTGTATCAACCGTTAGCTCTACCGCAGTAGGAGCTACGTCTTGTACTTCTTGTTCTTCCTGTGCTTCTACTTTTTCACCAGGAGTAGAGCTACAAGCTACCATAAAAAACGCTACAATAAGGGCTAAAAATCCTATTTTCAATTCTTTCATTTTTTGTTTAATTTTTTGATTGAGTGTATAAATACAGTGTAAAGATAATAAAAACATTTACATTAAATGTAGGTACACTGATTTTATTTTTGTTTTTTTGATAATTGCGATTGGTACATTGCGATTGTTATACCAAAGGAACAACAGCTAAACTACTTTGGGGTGTTTTTTGTTCATGGGAGAACATTTTTTTTAGGAGAAAGTTGTTAAGTCGGTGCAAAAAAATGAGCCACCCCAATTAAGAGATGGCTCATTTCTACTTATAAGAATGTCAATTTTTTTAATAAAAACGCATATCATCCTGTGTTTCGGGCGTATAAATATAAAGTGGCAAGGTTAAACCTAAACGAAAACCTACCAATATATCAATACGATTGCGTGTATCGGCCAGCCCTGTATCAAAATTAAACTCCCTTCTATTCTTGGTAAATGCTTGCATAATGTCAAAACCTCCAAAAAAGTTTAACAAGCGATTTTTATCCAAGTGTCGATAACCAATATATTGACGAAAAGCAGGCCCTGTTGTCATACGATCATAGCCTTTTTTGTACTCAGGCGACAATCCATAAACATCGCCACCAATCACCTCAATTCGGACCCAATGCTGCTGATAGCCCCCTTCAAAACGCACTTCTATTCCCGAACGCTTGTAATTTTTGAGCACGGGAATTAAATAACTAACACTGGCGCCCAAAAAAAATCCTCGTTGGCCCAATTGCACATCGGCCAATTCCCCAAATTTATCAATCAAAAACCCCTCTTCCTCTCTTAGATTGGCAACCACATCTGTTTTGATGTCATCTACAAACTGCCAATCCCCTACCAAGCCAAAGGCCAAATTGTTGGATAAGATGTATTGCACCTTTCCGCCCAAATTAAAATTATACTTAAAATTCTCTTGCATATCGGCCAAGGGCAATTGCACCCCATAAGAGAAATCAATCAAAAAGCCCATAGGTGATTTGGCATCTGCATTATACTCAAACCTTGAATCTTTGGGGCTATTCTTTTTTGTTCCTTGTGCTGCTACAGTTGTTGTCCAAAGCCAGCACACAAGTACCCAATATAAATAACGCATAATTTTATTTTGTTTGTACCACTCCACCTTACTTCGTTGGAAATCGTATCTAATTGATTATCAGTTCATTACAGAAACCAAAATTATAAAATACTGATAATCAATTAGATACAAGATGCTTTTTTAGCTTTTTTGTAAAAAAAGTAAAAAATCCACGAAGTATTAATTCCAATTACCAAATAAATGAAAGCTCTTGCTCTATATCAGGGTGCAAGCTCTTGGCCACAGGACAATTGGCTGCAGCCAATTCTAGTAGTTCTTGAAAATGAGGATCAATATTCAATTTGGGCAATCGCACCTCTACAATAATTTTGCTAATGCGTCTAGGATCAGAGGCCATTACCTTGGTAATATTGGCAGTAGCCCCGTGCAAATCTACTTGCTTCTTGGCTGCTCGAATCCCCATAATGGTCAGCATACAGGTTGCCAACGAAGTGGCAACAGTATCTGTTGGCGAGAAGGCCTCTCCCAACCCATTGTTGTCAGTAGGAGCATCTGTAATGAAAGTTTCTCCTGATTTTAGGTGGGTGGCTCTTAGGCGCAATTCCCCCAAATATTCTACGGTTGCCGTGTGCATAGTGTGGTGTTAAAAGCAGCTAAATAGCTGCAAAATATAAAAATTATTGCAAATCAAACAAGTTGGTTACTCCTATCGGGCGTGCTACTGTAAACCCCTCGCCATAAGAAAAACCAGCAGCACGTCCATAAGTAGCTGCCTTGGCTCTAATAAAAGTCAAAAAATCTTTTCCAGAAATAGGTGTTTCTGGTTCCGTAGATTCAGGATCATAAAACTGAGTTTTGTAAGCCTGAATAATTTCCATTTTTTGATCCATATAAGGTGCTATATCCACTACAAAATCAGGTTTTAGATTGTGATCTTGAATATAGTGGTATACGTTCTTGGGCCGCCATTCCTGCTGTGCCACGCCCTCCCACTCGGTTTCAATTCTACGCAAACCAGCATAAAAACAAGCATCTGCCACCAACTTGGCTGCCCGTCCATGATCGGGATGGCGATCAGACACCGCATTGGCCAAGACAATTTCTGGGCGCATTAAGCGCAAAATTTCTATAATTTTGAGCACATTGGTTTTAGAATATTCAAAAAAGCCATCTTGCATTTCTAAATTGCCCCGTACTGCCGCCCCCATCATTTCCGATGCTTTGGTCGCTTCTTGCAGGCGTATTTCGCCACTTCCACGACTGCCCAACTCGCCACACGTCAAATCCAACAAACCTATGGTTTTTCCCATCTTAATATGATGCAATAAAGTGCCACAACAAGCCAATTCTATATCATCTGGATGCACCCCTATGGCTAAAATATCTACTTTCATGTTTTAATTCTGTTCTTCTAGTGCCTCAAGCCAACCCAAACAACCTTGTTTATTGCAATGGTGTATGTTAATTGCCTTGGTATTAAATCAATTCTTTTCCTAGTGTATTTATGGATGTTTGATGAGTTTATGCTGACTTATGAGTTGCCCTTCTTCATCTTGTAATATTAGAATATAATATCCTGCTTGCCAATTACCAACATCAATAGTATCTTCCAAAGCCTGCTGATAAACCGTTCTACCCATCAAATCATGTACACTGACTTGATAAACAGTATTGGGGTTACTTTGTTCTAATGTTAGATGCAACAATGACTGGACAGGATTGGGATAAACGGTTAAAGTTGCAGTAGGCTCTTTTTCTATTTGTGTAATTGGGTTGATAGCAAAATTGGGATTGGGAGATAATAGTGGCCGAATCATCACACTGCCCTCCAAGGTAGAAGGTGTCCATACATTGCCCACGCCTACCCATGTTTTGTCACTGGTATTGGTACTTCTATCAAATCCCACAGGCACTTCTGGCCCAAAAGACTGTTGCCAACCCACATAAAACTTCTGCCCTGCTCGAATTGGAATCAAGAATTTATTACCAGAAAAGTCGATCATATCTACAAAATAAAATCCATTGTAGCCCCAACGATACTGCAAACGATGCAAATCCCTAGAAAAAACCTCTGAATCATCGCTCAAACTATCCAACCAAACTTTGACATTAACAAAATCGCCTTGATTGGCTACATCTCTAAAATGAGGCAAATGGAAATAAACGCCTTGCAGGGTATCTTCTATTTCTGATGTAAATTCTACTGCAATTTTGGTTCCCAATCCCTGTGCAATAACTCTAGTTTCGGCCGTACCATCATCATAAGCAAAATAATTGTGCAAGATGGTTTCACGAGCCACGGTATCATTGCTCTCATAAATGGGATTGCTCTGAAATCCAAAAGGATTCAAAATCATTTGAGTCGTTCTCAAGGTAGTTTTTTCATTGGGCAAAAAAGAAGTTGCAATAGGATTAACAATGGTGTGTGTCAGGCTATCGTCTACATTGGGGCTAGGGCCATAGGCTCCTACTGCCGGAATAGGTTCTGTTAGCAACAAAGTGCTATTGGGTGCTATTTCTTCTAGGATTACTTGGCGGTCAAGGGTAGCAATTTGGCTGTGATTGTGATTGTATTGCTCCAATAGCACCTCACTAGCCCACTTGCGGGTAGCTGCCCTAAAATGTCGCCAAGGCATGGCTGTTAGGCTATCTTTGAGTGGTGTCTTGGGGCGATGGGTAAAAGCTACATCTGCCGAACTGCCATAAGTGGGATGCTGTGGGTCGGCATTGTTGGTTCTATTTTCATCAACAAGCACATAATCCAAATGCCAGTGGTCATTGTTGCCTGTAATGGTTGCCAAATTGCGAAAGCGAAACTGAAACCCATTGTACAAATAATCGGCATTGTCAATAGCAATATACTGTTGTGAAAATGGAGTCAACTGAAGTGCTGAAACGGTGTTTGGAAGCCCCGACACTTCCCACATACGTACCCACTGCCCACTACTATTCTTAAATTCTAAGAAAAAAGAATCTTGCTCCTCTGGACGGTCGGACAATCCTTGGGGTTGATAATAAAAACTCAAATAAATGGCATCTGCTGCCGTTTTGCCTGCCAAATTCAAGGCTTGAGAAGTCAGGGTATCTGCGGGGCTGCCTGTACCCAATGAAGCTCCCTCATCATAAGGAGCGCCATCCCACTGCAAACCATCAAAAGTAGCTACGCCTACTGAGGGCGGATTGTAGGCCATGTCTCCATTGATAAAAACATGGTTGTCTTGCCAATTCTTGCAATCAGGATAAATAGCCCCTCTGGCTGCAAAATCCTCAAAAAAAGGTAAGTTTAGGGTATCTGATGGACAGACTTGATAATTGCGAGCAGCAGTTCGGGGATTATGGTGTGCATGTTCCTGTAATTGTATGTTGTATTCTAATGGAACAGGACGGAGATATTGAGCTGTTAGTGGTTGTGTACAGCATAATAATAGGGCACCACTACAAATGGCTAGTGCTCGTAATAATTGCATAAAGTTGTGTTTATGTACCTCATGAGTAGTTGCACGAAGTAGTATCTATTCTAAAATTAAGTAGTCTTAAAAAAGGTAAATAGTGCTTCATATTCAAAATAGCTGGGCTAAGGTACAAAGAAGTTGTGGGACAAAAAAAACTTGAAACATCCTGCTTTTGATTATCATAAGGGATATACCCTTATAAACGCAGCAATGTTTCAAGTTGTATAGTAAAGTTGATGGTTATTTTGTTAACTACAACTATTTTTTGTCTTGCATAGCAAATACTTTCTTTAGGATTTCGGTTACACGCTTAACAGGATCTTTGCGAATAAGACGCTCTTCTTTTTCGATCATATAAAAAACGCCATCCATGGCCTTGTTGGTGACATAATCGTCCAAGTCTGGATTTACTTTTTCTACAAATGGAATTTTGTTGTAATTGGTCATTACGGTAGTCCAAGCGTCCGATGCTCCTACTTTGTTGAGGGAGTTTTTGATAACTGGATTGAAGGAAGAGAACAACTGTGTGCTAGTAGTTTTGCGTAGGTAGCTGGTGGCGGCATTGTCTGCACCCATCAAAATATCCATGGCATCCTTAACGGTCATTTGCTTGATGGCATTGATAAAAATATCCTTGGCACCTACGGCTGCATCTTCGGCAGCACGATTCAATTTTTCGACCGCTACATCTACCAATTGGCCGGCCCCCACATCTCTTAGTGTTTTTTCTACTTTTTGGGCTTCTGGTGGAAATAATACCTTAACGGCCGCATTCTTAAAAAAGCCATCTTTGACCGCCAGTACCTTTACCCCATTGGAAGTTCCTTGGGTTAGGGCTTGCTTGAGGCCAGAAATAATTTGTTCATTGCTCAAACCTGAGCTTCCCGAGCTTCCACTAGATAATGCAGAGTCAACAATATCTTGAAGGGTATCACAACGCATCATGGAGAAGGAAGTGAAGAGGCATAGGATTAAAATACTGATTCTTTTCATTTTTTGTGTGTTGATTTCTTAATTCAATAGCGTTCTTTTAACAAAGATAACTTTTATTATCAATTCTATACTTACGAAAAGCAAGCCAAGTTATACCTCAACAATAAACAAATCCTTATTCTGGTCTGTCCTTGATAAAATGAGGTTCCAAGCAACTACGGCATATATTGGGGCCAAATTTGCGTTCTAACATAGCTCTTGTCTCTGGATAAACACTGCCATGTTTGGTCCAACCATCGCCCCGCTTGTGCGACAAAAATGGACGACTACAACGATGACACTTTACAACATAGTTTTCGTCCAGCTCTACATAAGCCTGCCTAACATCCCCCCCCAAGGGTGGATGCTCCTTCACGACCTTGACCCGTACTCCTTGTACAGTTGGACACACAGCCACAATATTGTCCACAATTTTTTGGGCTATTGTCTCTATCAACTTGTAACTCTGCTGCATTTGTGCTTTGACAATTCTATACAGTGTTTCATAATTGATAGTAGTATCTAGGTTATCCAGACGAGCAGCATGACCTATTTGAGCATTGACATATACATCTACCACATAATAGCCCCCTACCAATTGTTCTTCCTTATAAAAACCATGATAAGCATAAAACTTAATTCCTTCCAGTGCTATAGTTGCCATAACTATTATTTATTTACCCACCTCTAATTTTTCCTCAATATAAGTCAATACCTTGTTCATCAAGTGTACTCTATCCTTGCCATACACATTGTGTTCATGCATAGGATAAGGAAAGAAATCCATTAGGATGCCATGCTCTACAAAAGCTTGTACCAAACTTAGATTGTGCTGCATGACCACTACATTATCTATGGTACCATGAATGAGCAACAAATCACCTTTGAGCGCTTCTGCAAAATTCTTAAGTTGCGTGTTTTTGTAACCTTCTGGGTTTTCCTCGGGGCGATCCATATAACGCTCTCCATACATCACCTCATAGTAATGCCAATCAGTGACCGGGCCACCAGCTACGCCTACCTTAAATACATCGGGATGTTTGAGCATGAGGGATGTGGTCATAAAACCACCAAAAGACCAGCCATGTACCGCCATCTTATCCGTATCAGCATAAGGCAAGGTTTTGAGATACTCCACGCCCTTGAGTTGGTCGGCCATTTCCACCGTTCCCAATTGTCGGTGAATAACACTTTCAAAAGCAAATCCTCGATTGGAAGAACCCCGATTGTCTACCGTAAAAACCAAATAACCTTTGTTGGCCGCCTGATACATCCACAAACTGGCATTCGCCAACCAACTATTGGTAATCATTTGGGCATGTGGCCCACCATAAACATAGACAATCACAGGATATTTTTTGCTAGGGTCAAAATCGGCTGGCTTAATCAAGCGCGTGTTCAGTATCGTTCCATCATCGGCCTTGATGGTTCCCAATTCTGGTTGGGCAATAGAATACTCCTCATAGGGGTTGTTTGCTCGGAATAATTCTTGCAATACCTTGCCTTTTAGGCTAATTAGCTGTGATACATGTGGCTCATTGATGGTAGAATAACGATCCAGCAAATATTTGCCCGAGCTACTGAGCTGAAAACGATGTGTTCCCTCTTGTTGGGTCATGCGTTTGCTTGGCTTGCCGCCTGCCAAGGGCGCACAATAAACAGCCGTATTCAAACCCAATGCATCTGTCCCTTGTACCAATAGGTTCTTTTTGCTATCATCCAAGCCCAAAATAGAAAGCGTGACCCACTCCCCTTTGGTCACTTGTCCTAATAATTTCCCCTCGGTATCATAACGATACAAGTGCATAAAACCATCACGCTCCGACCACCACAAAAATTCCTTGTCGTTATTGGGCAAGAACCATACAGGATGCTCTGGCTCTACATAACGGTCATTTTTTTCTTCAAATAGGGTTTTGACAAACGCCCCCGTATTGGCATCATACTTATTGAGCCATACCTGATTCTGATCTCTATTCACCACAGCTACATAAACAAACTCGTCTTTAGGCCCCCATCCCAAATTGGTCAGGTACTGATCTTCTGGCCCTGTTACTTTCAAGTAAATGGTTTTGTTGGTCTTTGTATTATAAACACCCACACTTGCCTTTTCGCTGCCCTGACCAGCCATAGGATATTTGATGCTTTTGAGTTGCGCTGGTGTGGTGCTAATATCCAATAATGGATAATCACTGACCTTGCTTTCATCCTTTTGGTAAAAAGCCAAATGGCTGCCGCTAGGCGACCAAAACAAGCCTTTGGTAATACCAAACTCTTGCCGTGCAATGGCTTTTCCGCTCACTATATTGGGGTCTTCATGCGTTGTAATCGCAACCTCTTTGCCTTCCTTATTTTGTACATAAACATTATTGGCTTTGGTATAAGCTACTTGTTGGCTTTCTAAGTGGATTTCCCAATTTTCGCCAGCTCTAGGTATAACCAATTGATGCTTTACCTCCAAGGCTTTGCCTTTTAAAGCAAGTGTGAAAATAGATCCACGAAAATTGAGTCTAAAATGCTCCTTATCTTCCCAACGAATACCCGGAATATACGATAGCTGCTTGCCCATTGCCTGACTCAATGCGTCCAAATCAAACAAAATACTGCCTTCTTTATCTTTGATACTGCGTTGCAGGATTTTGTCTCCCTCATCCGAGCAATACGTAACATAATCGGTATCGGGTCGCCATTGCAAATTTGGCAAACGCTCGGGATAAAACTGTCGCCACTGCCCCATGACAGCATCTTCCAAGCTCAATTCTTTTTTCTGCGCCTGTACTAAGCCGCCTAGACTTAGCAAAACAAACAAAAAAGCAATACTACACTTATTCATAAGTTTTAATGGATTTTGGACCAAGTTAATTGCAGCAACTATCAGTTGGTCTTTAGTTTAAGAATTCAAAATTAGCTGAACAAATACAATTCTATTCATTCTCACGAAATGAAAAAAGTTCTGTCTAACTTTTAAACAATTTTTATGATAAAATTTGTTGTACACGCCCTACTTCACCTGTTGTTAGGCGGACTTTGATACCATGAGGGTGGTGTGCGCTTTTGGTCAGAATAGTTTGAATATATCCCTCGGTTAGTTTACCTGTTCGTTGGTCTTTTTTTAGAACAATTGCCACCTCTGCCCCAACACTCAAATCAGCTCGTTGCTTTCCGTCCATGATTTAGTTGTTTATGTTTTTGAGTAGAATAATCTACTATTTTTAGATTAGCTATTTTCTATTCCTCCTTCGTCTCAGGCAGGAGCCGTAGACTAGTCCCGAAGGGCAGGGCTATTAAGTTCTGGAAAAACTAATATGAATGTTGCTAGAAAAACCCCGAAGGGCAATATTA
>CAYULH010000034.1:0-35621 GCA_964445645.1 uncultured Aureispira sp.
ACTGTGTTTTCCGCCTCGATCTGAGAAAAAATCTCTCATTTTTTATTGTACGGTTTCTTTTTTTCATCTACTTAAGACTACTTAAGCTTGTCTCTTAGAGGTATCTGCAAGTGTTTCTACTGCTTTTTCTTGAAAATAACGTGCTCTAGAAACCGCTTGATATTTGTCTGTGCTACCAATTACCTCTTGTTCGGATTCATTGGACAAACGAGCCGAAAAGGGGGCTTCGTCTCCTGTATCTTTGCACACGGCAGTAACAAAACTGATGTGTTCGGCCAGTGGAATGAGCAAGCTAATTTGAGCAAATGGTTGGCGGCGATAATCGCCATTAAGCCCACATACTTCTACAATTTTGCCTTCATTGGCCCACAAATCACAATAGTAACTAGCATCTGGATAGAACTGAATTTCATCAATACAAATAACATCATAGTTTTTTACTAGGCTTTTGATGTCTTCTAACTGATGACAAGAAGTAGCCTTGTAGCTCAATTGGTCGTGTGTAACTAACATTTCTTCCGAACTATCATAGCGTTTATCTTTGGCATATTTGACCAATAAACAACGCTTGCCTGCAATTTGATAGCGGCGGTAGCGTGTTAATAAGATAGTACTTTTGCCCGAAAACATGGGGCCTATAATAAGATTTAGCTTACCAGTAGGGATTGACATAAACGTTATTGTATATTTTTATTTATAATAATAAAGGTGTGAAAAAAAATCTATAATTTGGATGTTTGTAGGAGCATAGGTGTACTAAGCAATTCTAAAGATACTGTTTTTTATGAATCTGATGTATCTTAGTTAAGGCAAGAGGAAAACAATCTTTTTTATTTCAGGAATTGTGTCTAAATTGATGGGCAAAAGTGGGGTGCAGTTGCCTACTAATTTTTCATTTTTGTAGAAAAAACAATAATCAGTTTTGTTTGTAAAAATTAAATGCTACCTTTTATTTATTCCCCTATGGGTAGTAATTTAACTACTTTTTATCTGATAATAGTATATGTGCATAATAAGATTATCTATATTACTACTTGGTTTGCTGTTGCTTACCACTATAAGTCCCCTACAAGCTCAACTTTCATCCAATGGCAGGAACAAAAGTGCCTACAATGCCTTTCGTGCAGCAGAAAGAAAGTTTTATAAAGGTAATTTTAAGGGGGGGGAATCCTCCTTTGAGCGTGCGGCCAAACGTTATGAAAATAATGGCGAAGATGATGGCTATATTGCGGCCAAAGCGATGGAAGCCCTGATTTTAATCAACAAAAAACGTCCTAAAGAGGCGTTTAAGGCTTTTAGACGAGCAGAAGAACTATATGATGCCCAAGGCCGTCATAATCAGGCAACACGGGCTTATTTGCGTCTTTGTTTGGGCAAGTATCATTTGTATTATAAGGAGAACAAAGAAGCAGCAACCTTCTTAAAGGAGGCAAATACTATTGCCGAAAAGCATCCCGAATATTTTTCTCCTATTTTTAATATACAATTGAAACAAACTCTAGGAGAGCTTTCTCTTCGCAAAGGCGACAAGCAAACAGCTTTAGAGTACTTTGATGAGGTGTTAGCCTCAACAAAAGAAATTCCAAAGGAAGAGCAAAATGCGGATTTATTAAGAAAACAGCGGGCGTTAACAGCCGAGTTATACGAAGAAGTATTGGATCCCAAAGAAGCTGCCAATCGTTATGCAGAGTTGCTCAAAGATGCAGAGGAGGAAATACAAGGAGAGCTCAATTTTAAAACAGGCCGTTCACTGTATAAATACACAGAATATGAGTCAGCCTATGATCATTTGATCGAAGCACTTACCCATGATTTGACAGAGGAGCAATTGGCAGAAACCAAAGCAATGTTGGCAACCATTGCCATGAGTATTAAGGATTATGATGATGCACTGGTGCAGAATGGTTCGGCACTGGCTCTGCAACTCAAGATTGGCAGTCCTCCTCAAACCTTGTATGGTAGCTTTTTGAAGCAAGGCAATATTTACAAAGAATTAGAAACCAATGGTAAATCAGCTTATTGGTACAAGCAAACTGTGCGTCCATTTGAGCCAGATTGGGAGCTTTCGGGCGAGTTGAGTAAGTATAACCTAAAAAAAATCGAATATACCGAAAACGCAGCTAGGGAAGAGAATTTCAACTTGGCTTTGTTGAGTTATGAACGAGCAGAACGCTTGGTAAGCCAACTCAAAAAAGCGGAGCAAGTCCCTGCATTGGTAGAAGTATATATGGCCAAAGGGGCGCTTTATTTTTCGGCTAGAGCGATTGATCAGGCGGCTACTTACTATGACAAAGCCTTGGAATTGATGAAGGGAATTTATCCAGAAAAACACCCCTTGGTTGCAGAAGCAGCACGTTTTCAATGTGAAATTGCAGTTCAAAAGAGAGCGTACCAAGAAGCACTAATATGGATTAATCGTTCTATCAATGCCGCTACCACCAAGTCTGCACGCCCTATAGCTGGTGATGAGTTTCCACTGGCCGATCAAGCAGAATATCCCTACGAATTATTGTATTCTACAGCCATCAAGGCTTCTGTTATGTATTTGATTTATCAAGAAGATGGTGTTTCTACACAAGCAGAATTAGAGCATAGTCTCAAAGGGTCAGATTTGGCTTTTAGTATGTTGGTTAGATTAAGAGCCTCTTATAGAACAGAAGGGACAAAATATGAGCTTCCTGCCTTATCACAGCTCATCAGTTATCAGGCTATACAAACGACTAGTGTGTTGTATAGTTTGATGTCTGATGATCGTCATTTGAATCGTTTGTTTAAGTATATAGAAAATTCAAAAAGTGCTTTGCTCTTGGAAGCTGTACAGCAATTGCGGGCACGAGAAATTGCTAATGTACCTGCTAGTGTAGTAGAGAAGGAGAGTGATCTCAAAACGGAGATTGCTTATTTGAGTGGAGAAATTTATTATGAAGCACGTAGGGGGCAGAACATGGACAAAATTCGGTTGGATGCTTTGAAAAAAGCCCTTAAACGTGCCAAAAAGGCTTACCCTGAATATCTGGCCTTTCTGGAGGAAAATTATCCCGATTATTATGCTCTAAAGTATGCCCAGCAACCTATACGTTGTGAGGCATTGCAAGAACGAATGAGTGAGGAGGATGTAGTGGTGAATTATGCTGTGGTCGATTCTTTGGTACATATATTATATGTAGATAACAATCAATTGGTGTATGCCAATCGACGTATCAAAGTGCGTTTGAGAAGTGTGGTAGGACGTTATATTGCTTCTCTAAAAGGAGAGGAGCCTAAAGATTTTGTGCGTTATAGTAATTTGTGGTATCACTTATTAATTGAGCCGATTGAGGAACACTTGGATGGACGTTCTTTGGTGGTTATTCCAGATGCAGAACTCAATTACATACCCTTTGAACTTATTCCTACTACAGATATTGCACAGGATTTTGCTACAGGAGATCAAGATAATTTTAATCGTTACAAAGAGGTGCCCTACTTGTTGAGGTCAATGCCTATAGCTTATAACTATTCGGCTACTCTTTATTTGGAGGCGCAAGAACACGACTATTCCAAAGTGCCTGATGGGTTTTTGGGCTTTGCTCCTGATTTTTCTAAAATAGAAAAATTTGATTTGGGAAGACGACAGCAAGCATCTAGGTATCAAGATTTGTTGTTGACACCATTGGCAAATGCTGCTTTGGAGGTAGGTGATATTGGAACGTTGACCCAAGGGCGTACTTATATTGGAGAAAAGGCCACAGAGACTCAGTTTAAGGAGTTGGCTGCTCAATATGGGGTATTGCATTTTGCAACACATGGTATTCTCAATCACAAATATCCGTTGTATTCTAGTTTGGTATTATTGGGTGATGATAAAGAAGATGGTTTGTTACACACGTATGAACTGTATAATATGGAACTTAATGCTGAGTTGGTAGCATTGAGTGCTTGTAACACGGGTGTAGGTACTATCAAAAAAGGAGAGGGGGCTATGTCTGTAGCCAGAGGATTTGCTTTTGCAGGTTGTCCTAATATTGCAATGACCTTGTGGCCTATTTCTGATCAAGCTACACAGGTATTGATGGAAAATTTTTATACTTACTTAATGCGAGGTATGCCCAAGGCTGAAGCACTACGACGTGCAAAATTGAGTTTCTTAGATACGGGGGAAGGATTAATTTGTGTGCCTTATTTTTGGAGTGGGCTTATTTTGGTAGGCACTCCTGCTCCCATGCACAGTTTGCAGACTTTTTCAGGAAACTGGGGAAGTACACTTTGGTTGGTGGCTTTGGTGGGGAGTGTTTTATTATTAATCATTGGATTTATTTTTGTTAAAAAAAGAGCAGCATAAGATGCAATGGTATAGGATCACATTAGTTTTGTTTGGGGTGGTTTTGGGCTGTATGGAGTGTGTACAAGGACAGGTAACTAATTCATCTGTTCCAACTGCTATTTATATTGGTAATGCCCTATTTGAAGCTCCAATCAAAGGGGCTAAGGTCGCTTTGACGTTGCAAGAGGATTTTGACAATCAAAAACGTCCTGTAAGTACTTTTGTAGGAGAGTATGTTTCAGATACGGCTGGGGTTATTACTGTTTCTTTGATTCCTAACAAGAGTTATTTGATTCAAACTTCTAAGACGGGATATTACACACAATTATCCAAGGTAAAAACGACTAATTTTTCTAGGACACGCCAGAATAAGAAGGGTATTTCGTTACGACCTCGCAATATTATTACTATCAAAGGAAACATTGCACTCACAGAGGGCGGCAAGGGAAAAGTAACTTTAGTGGATAAAGAGACTGGTCATAGCCGCAGCCAACCATTAGATAAGGAAGGCAATTACAAGATCAAAGCTGTTAAGGAAACCGATTATGAACTGCATGTGTATGTAGAGGGGTTAATTGATACTTTGGTTTTTTTGGACAAAGAGGCGTTGAACAAAAGTACAGGAAATTTGCCCGTGGTCTATGATTTTGTACCCAATGCCCCTAGAGTTAATCATAAAAAAGGCGATGTATGGTCACTAAATGGCTATAACTTACGTTTTATAGAAAGGACTACTCGTCCTTCTAGTGAAATATGGATGGATACCTTGGCGCGAGTATTGCGTGATTACCCCAAAGTAGTGGTGACATTGGAGGTGCATACAGATTCTAGAAAGAGTGACCGTTTGAACTTGATTTTGTCTAAAAAAAGGGCAGCAATACTAACGGAGGAATTGGAAGAGCGTGGTGTTAATGCCGAACAATACACTTTTGATTTGAAGGCGGAGGACGAAATTCTAAATGGTTGTATTGATGGTGTACGCTGTAGCCGAAGAGAACACGAAATTAATAATCGTGTGACCGTTAAAGTTGCTGAAGGTAGGTTCTTCTTCAAAGATCAAGAAGAATAAGTACTAGTGGTGAAGCTTTCGGACGTGTAGTCCTCTTGTTTCTTCCTATCTATTCCTCCACATTATTATTTTTATATATAGAGGTTGTTGTAAGCGTATTAACTAAATATCCTACTAATAAAGAACCTATTCTATATCCTCTATTTATTCTTTCTTGATTATGAATAACATCAAGTATTTTTGGTTGTGTCTATTGCTGTGGAGCTTAAATACTACTTTACAAGCACAATTAGGGCCTTATCGTATTTTGACTGATGCTAGACCTATTGGGATAGATACCGTGCAGGTATGTATGGGTGATAGTGCTACGTTTGCTAGTTCTGCTAGTTCTTTATCTACTATTATTGTTGATACTAATAATTGGAACTTTAATGGTGCTATACCAGCTAATCCCGGTAATGTGAGTTCATTTACCACTAATAGTTGGACTGGAGCAGGTTTGTATCTTATTACACATAGTATAGATGGAATAGAAATTCTCAATACTAATTTATTTACAAGTTCTCCCGACACCCTTTGGTTGTTGGTGGTAGATAATCCTAGTGTTGTACCTGCTAGAGATACCTTTACTTGTGTGGGGCAAGGCGTACCCTTAGAACCTCAATTGGTGGCTTCTAGTGACTCTATTATATGGTTTCCCAATTCCACTTTATCAGTTGTACGCCCCGATTCTGCTTGGGCTACACCGCTTTTTTCTACTATTTACCAGTATAAGGCATACACGAGTGTTAATAATTATGGTATTAATGCAGGGTTTTGTAGGCGTGATTTGAGGGTGAATGTAACTGTTTTGCCGCTGCCCAATGTTAGTGCTATAAACGATACGACTGTTTGTGAAGGTGATAGTGCAAGATTAGGCACTAGACGATTGGTATTTCCATTGCCACCTGGGCCATTATCTTACCTTTGGTCGCTTGATCGAAACTTTAACAGTGTTATAGCTACTACTCGGGAGCATATTTATCCTAATATGCAGACAAATACTACTTTTTATGTACAAATGACCGATGGCAATGGCTGTGTAGGGGTAGATTCTATGCGTGTAACTGTCCGTCCTCGTCCGCCACAACCTACGGCTAGTGTGCTAGATAGTGTGGTGTGTTTGGGCGATGTTATCGCTTTGAGAGCGCAAGATACCAGTGTATTGAATATTTGGAGAGGGCCCAATGGGTTTAGAGCACCTGTAGGATTGTTTGATGCACCTGCATTGGATGTGCGTCAGACAGGGTATTATACCATTGTGGCAAGAGACAGTTTTGGTTGTCCTTCCTTGCCTGATTCGGTTTATGTACAGGTAGTGCCGCCCACGCCTCCGCCGCCTATTTGGGGCGATGATGAACTGTGTGAGGGCGAGCCAATCAATTTGTTTGCGTCTCCGCCTTCGGGGGCAATCTTGTATTGGATTACTCCTAGTGGCGATAGTTTGGTAGGTAATGCTATAAATATTGCTTCAGATTCGATTCACTATTTATCTGGAATTTGGACATTGAGAATGCAAGATGCTCAAGGCTGTGAGAGTAGTCGAGATACTTTTATTACAATTTATCCAGCTCCAATATTGGGCAGCAATATACCTTCGCAGACGGTTTGTGAGGGCGCAGATGTATTGCTAAGTGTGCCTGCTCCTGCAACTAACATACTTTATGGCTGGCAGAATGTCTTGGGAGGAGCTACTATACCGGGTATTAATATTACTATTCCTAATATTACAACAACTACAACCTTTGCATTGAGAGCAATAACATTGCAGGGCTGTATACACATATTGGATAGTGTAACCATATTTGTAAATCCAACCCCTCCTGCGCCTCCGATTTATGGCGATAGTGTTTATTGTGCTAGAGATACGAATGCTGTATTGAGTACCGATACGGCAGCAGCTTATAGTTGGCGATTTAATGGACAAGTTGTTTCGGTTCAGCGTACTTTATCAACAGATACGGTATATCTAGGGAATGCAGGCACTTATGCTTTGTCTATAATTGATGCCAATGGTTGTGTTTCGGATAGTACTATTATTAATGTGGTGGTCAATGCACGTCCTGCCAGACCAGCTATAGATACGGTTGCTACTACACCTGTAGTTTGTGACGGCACTCCTATTGCCTTGGTAGGAATAGTCAATTCGGGTTTGATTGCTAGATGGGTAGGGCCTAACAATGTTCGTTTGCAAGGAGGAAGTGTGCTCTTATCACCTGATAGTAGCTATTATGGATCAGGAATTTGGAGGATGGCTGTGGTGGACAGCCAAACCACTTGCTTGAGGCGTTCCAATGATGTTTTGGTTACGGTTCAGGATCGCCCTAGCATTGTAGCAAGCAATTCGGGTCCTATTTGCCCAGGGCAATCGGCTGTGATTACTGTTGCCGATTCTATACCTTTTACTGGAGCCTTATTAAATTATGTTTGGTTTAGAGATTCCTTATTGACCGATACAGTAGGACAAGGTTCGCAGATTCTTATTAATAATATTCAGAACGATACTACTTTTTATGTCATAGCCACCAATGCGGCCGGCTGTGTTTCTTTGGTCAAATCTACCACCATACAAATAGATTCTATACCGCCAGCTCCTTCTATCAATGGTTTTCCATTGCCTGTGTGCGAAGGGGAGGACTTATCCTTATGGACAAGCACCAGCGCACTCAGTTATCAGTGGAGTGGGCCCAATGGTTATAGCAGCATACTGCAAGCACCTGATATTTTGGCTATTGATCCTAGTCTGGCAGGGCAGTACTCTTTGGTGGTGAGTTATTCTACAGGCTGCCCATCAAGACCAGCAACTATTAATGTGGTGGTCAATCCAGCACCCGCCCCTCCTATTGCCAATGTACCTCTATTTTTGTGTGCCAATGATACCTTGTATTTGAGTGCAGACAGCAGCAGCCAGTGTGGACAATTGATTTGGTATGGGCCCAATACCTCCAATTTTCCCCTAACAGGCAATGCTGTAACCATTCCTCCCGGCGATCCTAATTACGTAGGCGGTGCTTGGCAGGTAGAATGTGTAGATACGGCAACAACTTGTGCAAGCAAGTCGCCCATTGAGTTGTTAACCATCTTTCCTACACCACCTATTCCAGTAGTGGGTTCTGTGCCACTTGTATGCGAGGGCGATTCTGCATTACTCTCTATTGCTAGTTCCCTAAATATAGGGGATGTGGTGTATTGGTATGCCGATAGTACCCGATCTACATTGGTAGATATAGGATCCTCCATTTTTGTAGGCCCTCTTTTTAGCAATCAAACCTATTATGTGGTAGTGACTGATAGTAATGGTTGTTCTTCGCAGCGGCTACCTGTACCCATTACTGTACGGCCTATTGCGGCAGCTCCTGCTATTATAGGCGATACGGCTTATTGTGAGGGGGATAGTATTGTTTTGCAAACACCTGCCAGTAGTAATGCTTATGATTGGACGAGCAGTACCGGTTGGAGTTCAACCAACCCTAGTGCTATTGTGACAAGTAGTGCCAGTGCCATTCATGCAGGAACCTATAGTTTGAGGGTAAGAGACATCTGGGGGTGTTGGACACAAACAGCTAGTTTGAATATTGTTGTTCATCCCAATCCTGTTGCACCCGTGGCGAGTAGCAGCCCAATATGTGAAGGTGAGGATTTGAATTTGCTGACCAATTCTAGTTGTGATGTAGTACAATGGTATGGGCCATTTGGAGCGAGTAGTGCTACTGTTTCGCCTGCTGATACCAATTATATAGATAATGGACTGTGGTATGTAGAATGTATAGACACGTCTACGGGCTGTCGTGCTATTTCTCCAACCATCCCCGTAACCATCCATGCTTCACGATTCTTGGACACCTTGATAATAGACGCACCTACTTGTATAGGCGATTCTTTAGTCGCTTTTGCTAATATTTCCTCTTCTTCGGGCAATCCCTTACAATATGGTTGGTATACAGATACTACTAGAGCCACTTTATTGGGAAGTCAGGATAGTTTATACATAGCCAGTGTCAATCAGAGCTTTTCCTTGTATTTAGTTATCACAGATTTGGCAACAGCTTGTGAAGATACGGCCATCATTCCTATTGCTATTAGTCCACCACCATCAGCACCCATCATTTTAGGAGACTCGCTCTATTGTGAAGGCGACAGCTTGGATTTGTTTACAACTGTTAATGCAAGTGATTATTATTGGACAGGGCCTAATGGTTGGGTGGATACCCTATCTCAAACCCAACGCCTATTGGATATAGTGGATGCAGGTGTTTATTATTTGTATATAGAAGATAGTTTGGGTTGTGTTTCAAATGTTAGTAGTATTGTTGTAGATGTAAATCCCTTGCCCGATCCTGTTGCTTTGTTTCATGGTGGCGGTGTTTGTGTGGGGCAAGATGCTACCTTGAGTCTTTCGGGGGGCAGTACAGGAAGTAGTTATGATTGGTATCAATTGCCTAGCAATACTTATGTAGGAACAGGAAGTAGTATTGTTTTACAAAATGTACAATCAACCGACTCGGCTTATTATTATGTAGAGGCTAGTTTGAATGGCTGCGAATTAGAAAGTGATTCTATTCTATTGCCTGTTTATGCACCCAATGGAATTGCCCAAGCTGGCTCCGATCAGCTACTTTGTGGTTTGGATAGCACTATACTAACGGCACAGACACTCCCTATTGGTGTTACTGGTGTATGGACAAGCGGCAGTGCTGTTGCGATTCAGCAGCCTAGTGCTTCAAGTACTGCTGTTGGCCCATTGCCCCTTGGGCAACATGTATTCTATTGGACACTTTCCAATGCTACTTGTAGCAATTTTTCTACCGATAGTGTTGTGGTAGAGGTGCTGCCAGCAACTTCCGAGCAAGCCCAAGCGGGGCCCGATCAGCGTTATTGTGGCAATACTGCTGTTAGCTTGGCTGCTACAGCGCCTCAAATTGGTACAGGCTGCTGGACACAATCCTCTACACAAAGCAATGCAGGGGTGGTTATTGTAGATACCCTCAATCCAAGCACTGGAATTCTTGGGGTGCAAGCAGGACAACAATACCGTTTTGTATGGCAATTGAAGAATGGACGTTGTGGGATTTATTCTACCGATACCGTTATTATTTCTATAGATAGCCTGCCCACTGTAGCCGCAGCTGCAGGAACAGACCAGAGCAATTGCCTTGGAGACAGTGTGGTATTGCAGGCTTCCGCACTTTCTAGCGGGCAAATAGGTACTTGGACAAGCCTCAATGGAGGAACGGTATTATATCCCAATCAGGCAAGCACTGGTGTTATCAATTTGCCTACAGGTAGCAATGCTTTTGTATGGTCGCTCTCTACCCCCAATTGTCCAGTTTATAGCCAAGATACCGTGATTATCACCGTCAATGATCCCCAGCCCATTGCACAAGCCGATTACATTATTTTGTCTAATACGAGCAGTACAATCAATGTCATTGGCAATGATTTGCTGACCAATAACTGGACAATTGATATACAACAATCTATAGGTCAAGGACAAATAACTAATTTGAATAATGGAGAATTTACAGTAACTTTGTCTAATGTGACTGGGCAACAGGAATTTGTCTATGAGATTTGTGATGCTATTTGTATAAATAATTGTGATACTGCACTGGTAGTATTATCTGTGCAACAATTGATTGAATGCCCTGTTCCCAATATTTTTACACCCAATAATGATGGCGTGAATGATCGATTTGAAATTCCCTGTATTTCCGACCAAAATGCAGCTTATTTGGCCGTGTATAATCGTTGGGGAGATGAGGTTTACAAGAGTGATAATTATGCTAATCAATGGGATGGTACCTACAATGGAGCTATCTTGCCCGATGGCACCTATTTCTATATTATACAATTGGCTAGTGGCGTGCGTACACAAGGTTCGGTAGAAATTCGTCGTTAGAAGACGGAAGATTTTAAGAAAAATACCCATCAGAAAATGATTGTTTCCATTCATGAAATTTCTGATTGTTCAAACTATAAAAAAATGAAGTCCCTATTTTTTACACTACTTATTACTTGTTGCTATGCAGTAAGTTATGCTCAACAAGAAGCACAATTCACACAATTTATGTTCAATAAATTGTATTACAACCCTGCCTATGCTGGAAGTAAGAAAAATTTGTGTTTGTCGGGTATTTATCGAAAACAATGGATTGGAATAGAGCGTGCGCCAGAATCGGCCACTCTACACGGGCATGGCGCTGTCTTCAAAAATCGTTTGGGCTTAGGGCTGTCTGTTAATTATGATAGAATTGGATTTACCAATCAGGTAAATATTGCCACCAACTATGCCTATATCATTCGTTTCAAAAACGAAAACTTTTTGAGTCTTGGGCTGCGTGGTTCTATTGGGTATACCCAAATTCGTTGGGAGGAGGCCGAACCCACCCAGATAGGTGACCAAGCTATCCCCGGAGGGGTCAGTAGCAAGGTGCAACCCAATTTTGGGGCAGGGCTGTATTATCAAGCCAAGCACTGGTATGCTGGTTTTTCTGTCCCCAACTTATTTGAGCAGGAATTAGATTTTACACCCAACAATATAGGCGCAAGTGTGGTGCCCAAGATACGCCAGCATTATTACCTCATGGGTGGATTATCTTTTGATATTGCCAAAAATGTACAAATTCAACCCAATATTTTGTTTAAGTATGTGGCGAATACGCCCTTGGACATGGACTTGAATTTGAGTTTTGTGTTTTTTGAAAAATTCTTATTTGGAACGACTTTCCGTTTGGGCGATTCCTTTGATATATTAATCAAGTGGCAAGTGGCTTCTCAATTACAAATAGCTTTTGCTTATGATATTACCTTTAGCCCATTGCAACAATACAATGCAGGTACTATTGAGGCCATGGTAGAATATTGTTTTATTAAAAAGAACGAAAAAGTAAACAACCCTAGATTCTTTTAGAACGACCAGTATACAACCTTACTTGCATCATTTTTAGTAGGATTATTGAGGATAGCCAAGTGACAACTGTATTTAGATGATAATTGCTTATGATAAAATTAGGACTACTAGTAGTGTTTTTGTGTTGGGAACTAACGGCTATGGCGCAGAAAACCAAGGCCGAAAAAGTGTATGAGGCGCAAGGGTATAGTATGTATTTACAAATGCTCAAGGAGGAGGATATTGCCAATTTGGATAGAAAAACACTCGTGCGAATGGCCAATAGTAGTAGAAAAGTGGGCGATGTTCAAAGTGCCGAACGCATTTATGCAGCATTGGTGGGCTTGGATAGTCCCGATCCACTTTGGCATTTGTACTATGCACAGGCGCTCCAAACCAATGGCCAATACCTAGAAGCCCGCAACCAATTTCGCATCTGTGACGAAAAGCTACGAGAAAAAGCCAATGGCCGTTCCTATGACCAGCGTGCCCGATTGGGTTGGGAGGCTTGTAATCGAATGGCCGAAATGAGAAGTATTGGCCCTGTAAGTGTACAAGCCGAAACTGCCCTCAATTCTGATAAGTTAGAGTTTAGTCCTATGTTTTATAGAGATGGGTTGGTCTTTGTTTCTACTAGAACCAAAGGGGAGCGCAAAGACCGTTGGCTCAACGACAATTATATGGATTTGTATTATGCCAAACGCCAAACTGATGGTTCATTTGAAAAACCCGAATTGTTTGCCGATGAGCTAAAAACCCCTTTGCACGAAGGGCCTTGTACCTTTAGTAAGGATCAACAAACCATTTATTTTACACGCAATGATTTGTACAAGGGCAAGCGTGGCAAAAGTAAGGACGGCACTACCAAGCTAAATTTATATCAAGCAACACTAGTGGAGGGAGAATGGACAGATGAAAAGGAATTTCCTTTTAATGATCCTGACGTAGACCAAGCACACCCTGCTCTGTCTAGCAATGGGCGTATTTTGGTCTTTGCCAGCAATGCCAAAGGCGGTTTTGGGGGAATGGATTTGTGGGCTACACGTTTGGAGCAAGGGGAGTGGAGCAAGCCTGTCAACTTGGGCGAACGCATCAATACCCCCGGAGATGAGGTTTTTCCATTTATTCACGAAGATGGTACACTTTATTTTTCTTCCAATGGTTGGTCTAGCCTTGGAGGCTTAGATGTTTTTGTAGCCACACAAGTCTACAACCATCCCGATTCTTTGTGGGAATATCCATTTAATGTGGGAGCACCCATCAATAGTTCCTATGATGATTTTGGGTTTATTGCCAATAAGGAAAAAACAATGGGTTATTATACCTCTAGTAGGGAAGATGGCCAAGATGATATTTATCAGTTTAAGTTAGAACATTCTTTTGATCAGGTGACACCACTACCTAGTATTACGGTAGATGTTTGTGTGTATGATGATGATACGCGTTTGCGGTTGGATAAGGCTACCGTAGTGGTGCAGCGAGATGCAGAAATTGCAGCAGACTCGATGGTAAGCATAACAGGAGAATATGGTTATACGGTTTGCCAGTTTCGGACAGGCGATCCTTATTTTATTACCGTCAATAGATTAGGTTATATCGGAGTTTCTGATTATTTTATAATGCCCAAGGATGCCAATATGCTGGATGAATATTGTATAGGCTTGTCACGTGATCCTTCTTTGATAATAGCAGAAAATCCCCCAGAGGATATAGAAAAAAGAAAAATTTACAGCACTACGGACATTCCGCCTGTTAATTATATCTATGATCCCAATGATTTGCCACCATTGCATGTCAAGGGAACGGTGTCGAATGTAGATTATGATAGACCTTTGCCACAAGCTAGTATCATTTTATTAAATCGTTGTACAGGTGAACAACTGGTAATGGAAGTGGCCGATAATGGAGAATTTGGATTTCCCTTGGAGTGTGGCTGTGAATATGTGGTAAAATCTAAGAAGAATCGCTTTTTTGAAGACAATCAGGTTATTTCACTGCTAGATGAAGCCAATTGTGAGCGGGCTATTGAATTGAACTTGGCTATGAAGCCTAATATTGACCGTAAGGGCAATCCCTTATTCTTGGTGGATAAATTTGACCCCGAATCCATTAAAGAGGGCGATGTTATTGAGCTAAAAAGTATTTTTTATGATTATGACAAATGGAACATTAGAGCGGATGCTGCCAGTGACTTGAGAGCATTAGCCAAGATAATGAAAGAAAACCCCAGTTTGGAAATTGAATTGTCTTCGCACACCGACCAGCGTGGTTCCGAAACTTACAACCAGCGTTTGTCCGAAAAACGCGCGCGTAGTGCTAGGGAGTATTTGATAAATAGGGGGGTAGAGGCCAGCCGCATTGCTGCCGTAGGTTATGGAGAAAATCGCCTCAAAAATACGTGTAATATTTGCTCAGAAGCCGACCACCAAGAAAATAGACGCACAGAAGTTTTAGTTACAAAATTTAAAACAAACAATAGATAATACTGTTGGATTTCTATAAGACCTATTATCTATTTGGTTAAGAAGCTTATTTGTTAGGTATGAATCGTCAATTAGTAGTCCCCATAGTAGCCCTTCTTTTTTTGTTGCTTTTCTCAGGAAGAACCGCACAGGCCACCCATGTAGTGGGTACTGAAATTAGTTATAGACATTTAGGAGGTACACAGTATGAAATCAACCTCTATGTATACAGGGATTGCAATGGATCTAACACAAGAACTACAGAGCAAGTAAGATTGCGGTCGTCGAATTGTAGTTCTTGGACGAGTACACTGACTTTTCGAGGCAAACAAGAGGTTAGTAATGTATGTCCTACTACCCCCTCTGCTTGTAATGGTGGTGGTGGTGTTTTTGGTGTAGAGCGCAGCTACTATAGTGGGGTGGTTGATATTGTTGCTAGTTGTAAGGATGTAACCATATCATGGAGGCGTTGTTGTCGAAATGCTATTATAACCAATATAGTCGATCCAAGCAACGAAAGTGTTTATGTAGCAGCATTCTTGGCTAATAGCCCCTCAACTCCGTCAATCCCATTACCTAACTCCACGCCTATTTTTGCCAACCCTAGCAACTTTTTTAGTTGTACCAATGTTAATGTCAGTCAAAACTTAGGAGCAGTAGACCCCGATGGGGACTCCTTGCGTTATTCATTAACTCCTTGCAAGACTGGACGAGTTAACTCTGTTGTTTATAATGCAGGTTTTAGTGGTGCTAGTCCTTTAGACGCAGGAGCAAACCTTACCATTGACCCTGCTACAGGAGCGATTAGCTATAATACTAGCGTTGTACAAGTAGCCGTTATTTGCATTCTTATAGAAGAGTATAGAAATGGTACTCTGATAGGCTGGTCTACACGCGATGTACAGCTCAGGACACAAAATTGCAGCAATACCCCTCCAGTGCTGTCTGGGGTTAATAATGGAGCCAATTTTACGATCAATGCCTGTTTGGGGCAAACGCTCGATTTTTCGGTGATAGGCAGTGATGCCGATGCGGATAGTATCATTATTGATGCCAACTTGACAGGGGTGTTTGCGACCGCCAATTTTGCCCAAGTGGCTGATACAGGTCGCTTTAGCTGGACTCCAACGCCTGCAGATCTAGGTACGCATACCTTGACCATAAACGTGGAGGACAATGCTTGTCCATTGCAAGGAAGCAATACCTATACCTATACGGTCAATGTATTGGCGGCACAGCCTCCACTGAGCATTAGTCCGAATGTTGCTATTTGTAGAGGTGATTCCATACTGCTGACTATGACTAGCCCTTCAACGCTTGTAGATTCCTATCGCTGGTTTCCCCCTGTAGGGTTATCCAATCCAAATAGTGCAACGACACAGGCAAGTCCTCCTATTACTATTACTTACAGAGGAGAAGTACGCTATACTACGGGCTGCGTGGATGAAGAGTATGTGACCGTAGAGGTGCAGCCAAGGCCTACTGTTGGTGTGTTTCCGAATAATACAAATGTTTGTGCAGGTGCTACGATAACACTTAATGCAAATGTCAACCAACCGGGGATGCAATTTACGTGGAGAGACGGGAGCAACAATGTTATTCCTAGTACAACATTGGGAGCTACCTCTACCACTACCGTTACGCTGCCCAATGCTACCGGGACCTATAGCTGGACAGTAGAAGTGCAAGACCCTGTATCTGGCTGTAGCACTACCGAAACCGTAACACTCACGACCAACCAACCGAGCAATACGAGTTTTTGCAATACGGTCTATGCCTCTACTACAGGTAGCCCTACTGCGCTGGGCACACGCAACGATCCTACTACACTAGCAGCAGCACTGCAACGGGCTACTTGCAACGAACTGCTTATTAAGCTTGATACAGGTGTTTATACCATAGATTCTGCCTTGGTGATTGGAAGTTATATTACCCTTGAGGGTGGTTTTGAGCGTGCTAACAATTGGCGAAAAACGAGTAGAGCAGGAGCTACAACTATCAGAAGGAGTAATCTGAATCCTGTAGGAGCTATGTTCCAAGATTGGCACTTAACGGCTATAGAAATTAGAGACGCACAAGGTTTTCGTTTGCAAGACTTGACTATAGAAGTAGCGGATGCTAGACCAATAAATTATGGTGTTTCTGTTTATGGTATTTATATGAATAATGTTTCGGATTATAATGTCACACGGGTCTTTGTAAATGCAGGCAATGCTGCTGACGGAAGAGATGGCCGAGTGGGCTGTGATGGTTTACCAGGACTAGGTGGTGGTAGTGGGGCTACTAATGGTATGCCTAGTTATGGGGGTGTTGGAGGATATGGTTGGCTACCTGTATTCGGTAGATATTGCGTAATTCCTACTGTAGGCAGAAATCCTAATTCTACTGCAGTAGGAACAGGAGCATTTGGAAGCAATGGGACAGATGGCTATAATATGGCTTCTAATTCAAGCCAAGGTGGTTCTGGTGGTGTTGGCGGTTGGGGAGCTGCTAGTGGTGGTGTGCCAAATCCTGCGGGAGATGGAGGTACTGGTGGTCTTGGAATATTAGGGTCGATGCCCAACCCTCCAAATACTGGTGTGGGGCAGGGGTTTAATCCACCTACAAGCACACCTACTAATGGGCCAGATGGATTAGTAGGGCAAACAGGTGCGAATGGAGCGGACGGGGTTCCCTCTCATGCAAATGGACGTTTTAGAGCCGAGAGAGGCCAAAATGGCCAAAATGGTGCTGGTGGCAATGGCGGTTCTGGTGGTGGTGGTGGTAGTAATACTGGTTCCAATGTTGGAGCTAGTGGTGGCTCTGGTGGTGGGGGCGGTGCTGGTGGCCACGGTGGCGAAGGCGGCGGTGGTGGCGGAAGTTCCTTTGGTATTTACATTCATAATAATGGAGCCAATGGATTTGTAGAAGATTGTGAGGTTAGAATTGGAACGGCAGGCACTGGTGGTGCTGGTGGTGCTGGTGGTAACGGTGGTTTTGGTGGTGCTGGTGGGAACTTAGCTGGTACACCTTCTCTTTCTGGTCGTGGTGGTGATGGCGGTGACGGTGGTGACGGTGGTGCTGGTGGTAATGGTGCTGATGGAATAGCTCGCAGCATCTATTTGTCTACAGCTAGTACGCCTTTAGTGGTTAGTGATACTACTTTTCCGTTGAGCACTCAGCGTGAGTTGATAGCTAGTGGGCTGAATTGTGTGAATCAAACTATCACTTATAGCAATGATCCATCACTATTTACTTTGATTTTAACCAACTGGGATTTTGCTGTAGGACAAATAGGGGCGGCAAGTCCTCCTGCAGGTATTGGTATAGCTGGACCTAGTCATAGTACTATTTATCAAAGGTCAGGCAGATTTACTGTATTTAGTAGACCAACAATTTCTACTCCAGAAACCTACACAGACTTTTTTCAAGTAAATAGTGCCAATACCGATACTGCCAAAATTGCCACTACTGCATTACCCTTTAGGGGTAGTCTGGATACGGTAGTCCTCTGTCAGGGGAGCTATGCTACTTTTGAAAGCCTAACGATAGGGGCGCAGTACAATTGGGATTTTGATGGTGCTATATCCAATCCCGGTAATGTCCAAGTTACACCAAACACCGTGTTTAATAATGTTGGTATTTTTACAATAACCCTCAATGTAGCAACGGCCTGTTGTGGACCAAGTACTCCCGATACGCTTATTTTGATAGTTACATCTGCTCCTATGGTTAGCAATACCACTATCAATGTGGCTATCTGTAATCAGGAAGTTACACGCTTAACGGTGCCGGGGCTAGTGCCTACCGATACGGTTATTTGGACACCCAATCAAAATTTAATACCAGTATCAAGGCATGAGGTTGCTGTCAACCCATCTACTACAACTACCTACAGAGCTACCGTCTATTCTCAAGTAAATATTAACGGAAGTATTACTTATAACTATGCTTGTCCTGCCTATGCAGAATTTATAGTAACAGTACACGATAAACCTATTATCAATCTTGTAAGTATAGATATAGGATGTGGAGTACAAGGCAGTATCACGGCAACTGTAGCAGGAAGCAATGGCTATTCTTACAATTGGTCTTCTTCATCTTCTACAGGCGATTCTATTAATGTATCTAATGTAGGCAATTATACCGTAACGGTAACGGATAATCTATACAACTGTCAGGATAGTGCAACCATATATGTGGGTTTAGACACCACCACACCAACCCTTGCTTTGATTAATAATACAGCAGAGCGTTGCCCCGGTACAGCCGATGGGAGGGTAGATATGATAGGTATAGGGGGGAGTGGAACGTATAATTTTATATGGGGAGCGGGGTCGCCTCGAAATGCCTTTGGGGTGATGCGTGATACCGTGAGCAATTTGCCAGTAGGCAGTTATCAAGTAACCATACAAGATATAGTTAATAGTTGTTCTTCAGTACGTAACATCGAAATCATATCGCCCGATAGTATTCAAATAGATACCCTCCAACTCGTACCCCCCACTTGCTCTAGCCAAGCCAATGGAATACTAGAAGTAGAAGCACTGGGTGGTACAGGGAGTTTAAATTATAATTGGTCTACAGGTGATAGCATAGGTTTAATTAATAACTTAGATACAGGAAGCTATACAGTGACGATAACAGATGCTAATAATTGTATATTTATACAATCGGTTGATATTTTGGCTTATAGCACGCCACTTGCTGTAAATGCGGGAGTTACTTCTTCTTATAATGGTTTTGAGGTTTCCTGTGCTGGTGCTTGTGATGGAGCGGCAACCGCAACTGTTGTAGGCACAGGAGGGAGTTATACTTATCTTTGGAACAATGGGCAGTCTACTAATCCTGTATCTGGGCTTTGTGCTGGCAATGCTTCTATTACCGTAACGGACACGATAACAGGTTGTATTGCAATAGATAGCCTATTTTTGAATGCACCCCCTATTTTGAATATTGATACTATAACTACCTTGCCTACGGCTTGTTCTGGCCCTACAGGTGTAGCACAAGTTACTGCATCTGGAGGAGTATTGCCTTATTCGTATGATTGGTCGGATGGTGTCTCTATTATTGGAAATACTGCTCGAATTGGTAATTTGCCAGCAGGAATTTATACAGTGATGATAACAGATGCCAATAGTTGTACTGTTACTGCAACTGTCAGAATAACTTTAGCACCCAATCCCCCTCCGCCAGCTATTCCTGCTGTACAGAATGTTTGTATAGGGGATACCCTCTGGTTGCGAACGACTACGCTCAGTGCTGGGTATTTGTGGTCCAATAGTATAGGAACGTTTAGCTCCACCCAAAGAGACACCTTTATTTATCCTGTTACTTCCGCAGATGCTGGTTGGTATACCTTAACAATAACCGATTTCTTGGGCTGTACCTCAACTAGTACTATGCTTGTAACGGTGAATCCTACTCCCCCAAGGCCTTTTGTGATTGGTGACACTGTTTGTTTGGGCGATAATGTACAATTGATAGCGATTCCTCCATTTGTTTTGACCTATTGGCGTTCGCCATTAGGTGATACTATTATCACTACAGGAAACTTAGACTTGGCAGCTACTGATTCCAATTATGTATCAGGCAATTGGACTGCATGGTCGGTAGATACCGTTACGGGCTGTGCATCGGCTAACTCCTCCCCAGCATTTTTACAAATAGACAGCTTTCCGAGTAATATTACCATTAGCAACACCAGCCCTGTTTGTTACAATCAATCGGCAATATTGCGTGCTACAGCTCCCAATCCTTATATTTATATTTGGTCATCCGATAGTTTGCGGAGTGATACATTGGCTATAGGGAATACGTATGTTACACCACCTATTATTAGCGATACCTTAGTTTATTTGCATACACTTACGGGGGCAGGTTGTGACACTATACAGGCAGTGCCTATAAGGGTTAATCCGCCTACTACTGTTATCATAAATACTAGTAATACACAGCTTTGTGCTGGCGATGCCCTCAATCTAATCGCAAGTTTTAATAGTACCTATTCCTATGTATGGACAAGTCCAATCGGCATTGTCTCTACATCATATACGGTACAAATATCAAATATACAAGCAGGTTATACAGGGTGGTTTAGAGTAACCGCAACTGCACCCAATGGTTGTATTGCTACCGATTCAGTTTTTGTTACGGTTAATAACAATCCACCTACACCAATTTTGGTGCAATTGCCAAGTTGTGCAGGTGATAGCTTACGTTTGAGTCATAATGGTAGTTGTGATAGTAGTATATGGCAAGGCCCTACAGGGCGTATATATGTTACTGCAAGTAATGTACTGGCTATTGATTCTTCTAATGCAGATTATCAAGATGGTATTTGGACTGTACGATGTTTTGATGGTAATACTGGTTGTGCTTCCTTGTCTAATCCTATATTGGTAAGACTACCTCGGGCACGAATAAGTAATGGCATCTTAGCAACTTCTCCTGTTTGCTATGGCGATAGTGCCTTTTGGCAAACGACACCCATTTTAGGAGTGGGTAATTATAATTGGTATAATGCAACTGGTACCGTGTCTATTAATGGTCTACAAGCAGGCTTGGCCAATATTACCAGTGATACAATATTGTATTTGGAAGTACAAGAAAATGGTTGTACTTATACCATAGACTCAGCTCAAGTTCGAGTACGCCCTATTCCTCCTGCACCTACAATTATTGGCAATACCCAATGGTGTGAGGGCGATGATTTGTCTTTGACTACCAATAGATTGGCTGTAGGGTATATTTGGACTACACCAAGTGGAATCAGCAATAGTGGGCGATCCTTATTTATTCCTTCTATTACCAGTGCAGATGCAGGCTGGTATACCTTGGTGGCGATTACACCCAGTGGTTGTACAACAGCCGTAGATAGTATTTTGATACAAATACAAGCACGTCCTACAGCACCCACTATTATAAGTTCTTCTTCTGTTTGTGGAACAGATTCATTGATTTTAGAGGCAACTGCATCTTGTAGTAATGTGGTTTGGACAGCACCAGATGGTCAACAGTGGACAGGTAGCCGAATTGCATTTGCTCCCAATGCACAGGGCTATCTTTCGGGTACATGGAGGGTTGCCTGTGGTGCTACTGCAATAAGTTGCAGCTCGCTTCCGGATTCCATTGTCATTAATATACAAACACCACCAACACCTACTATTACAGCTACCAATCCTGTTTGTAAAGGTGATACTATAGCTATAAATACCAATAACGGGATGTTTGGTACCATTTGGTACAGAGATGCTGCACTGACGGATACAGCAGGAACCAGCTCTATTCTAACGGTTAATAACATACAAGCAGATAGTACTTATTATGCTGTTCATATAGCTGCGGCCAATGGTTGTGCGTCTTTTCCTGCTTCTGTAACTTTGTTGGTATTGCCGAGTATAGTATTGGATGCTGGTCCCGATCAAACTCTGTGCGAAGAGGAGGATTTATTCTTGAGTACTACCAATGCTTTTAGTGCATATAGTTGGACAGGCCCTAGCTGGTCGGGGAGCAACTCACGTAGTCCTATTGTTAGTGATGTAGATTTGTCAGATACAGGCGATTATATTGTTCAAGCGACGGATGTTAATGGTTGTGTATTTAGTGATACCGTTAATGTGGTGGTAATACCTTTACCAATTGAACCTATCGTGGCTCCATTTCAGCAAATATGTGCCACCGATACCTTGTTCTTGAGTCCCGACGCTCTCTTTTCGCAATGCGATTCTATGTATTGGGAAGGCCCCAATGGGCAGATTATTGGAGGCAGCCATGTACAAATTCTGCCTACAGATATTGCCAATTTTGTAGCAGGAGAATGGGAATTGTATTGTTTGGACACGACCACCAATTGTAGTAGTCAATCTAATGAACAACGAGTGGTTATTATAACGCCACCAAGCCCACCAAGCATAACACATCAAAATACCGTCTGTGTAGGAGGAGCTATTACGCTAAATGCAAGTACTAGTCCGGGCATTATTAATTATTATTGGTATGCTAATAGCAATTTGGATTCTATTATTGCTACAGGGCCTAGTCCAACTATCAATAATATTACCAGTGATACGGTATTCTATTTAATAGTTGAGAATGGAGGAGGCTGTTTGTCTAGTGTGGTTTCTACGCTTGTTACGGCAGCTCCACCTACCAACACGCCCAATATCATTGCCAATCCCAATTATTGTGAAGGCGATGTTGTAATCCTTACCAGCAATACCGCTGCCATATCTTATCAATGGGCGGGGCCAAGTGGATTTAGTGCAGCAGGGCCTAGTGTGGTGGTCAGTCAACTCGCTACTTCAAATTTATCTGGGGTGTATACGCTTACCACAAGAGATAGTTTGGGCTGTATTTCTCTAATGAATTCTATCCCAATTACTATTCACCCCCCTGCATCAGCAGCACAATTATCCACGAATGCGCCTATCTGTGAAGGGGAGGACTTGAGATTGTGGTCTAATGGTAGTTGTAGTATTTATGAGTGGGTGACTCCTTTGGGCAATAGTATACTAAGTGCTAGGGATACACTTGTATTAACTACCTTAGATTCTAATTATCAATCAGGTAACTGGTATAGCATCTGTATTGATACCGTTACAGGATGTAGAGTAAACTCAGATACGATTAATATAACGATAGAACCACAGCCTGTTTTGTTAGGAACAGCGAATAACGGCCCCGTGTGTTTGGGACAATCGGTACAATTGAGTGCTACTATTGGGAATTTAGCATCCTTAACTTGGTATAGTGATCCTGCTCTGCAAACAGTTATACCCAGTTCGTTTGTACCAACAGCCAATCAATGGGTGTATGCCAAGGCAAGCAATAGTTTGGGCTGTAGTGTGGTAGATTCTACTTATGTAGAAGTATATCCTCCTATTGTGGGCAATATGATAGCTCGTATAGATACTTTGTGTGAGGGCGATGATTTGATACTCAACAGCCCATTGTGGATCAATCAGTACCAATGGACAGGGCCCAATGGATATAGCAGTACCCTTCAACAACCTACCGTATTATTGGCTTCTGCTTCTACGGCTGGGCAATATTTCTTGACTGTTACCGATCAAAATGGCTGTACACGTACAGATAGCATAGAAGTAGTGGTGAATCCTTTACCCATTCCGCCAAGTCTGGCTTCTGTAGGAATAGTGTGTGCAGGGGACAATTTTACCTTATCGACCCCCAATATAGCAGGGTATACGTACCAGTGGATACGTTGGCCGCAAGGCACCGTAGTAAGTACTACCAATAGTTACACGGTTGTTAGCAGTACCACTGCCGATAGTGGGCGTTATTATGTAGAGGTAAGCAATGGTGATTGTGCCGTAGCATCTTTAGATACCGTTCTGGTAGATATTATTAATCCTTCATTAGTGAATGTTTTTGCTGGGGCAGATCAACAACTTTGTGGTCAGAGTAGTGCCGTACTAACAGCAACAGGATTGCCCAGTGGATATATTGGTACATGGACAAGCAATAATAGCAGTGTTATTATTGGTCAAACAACTAGTAGTACAACTACGGTTAGTAATTTGCCGCTAGGAACAACTACCTTTTACTGGACTGCAAGTTATTCCAACTGTAATTATCAGCAGACCGATTCTACACAAATTACTATACTTTCTTTAGGAACAGATACTGCCTATGCTGGAGTTGACCAGACTATTTGTTTGCCTGCTTCTGTTCAATTGAATGCTACCAATACAGCAGCTAGTATAGGAATGTGGAACCAAAGTGCTTGGCAAGCCAATTCAGGAGTAGTTATTAACAATCCTAGTCAAGCTAATACAGGAATTAGTGGATTGGTAGCAGGGCAAAGCTATGATTTTGTTTGGTCTATTAATCGTGCAGGTTGTCCAGTACACAGCAGTGATACGGTTACTATAGTTGTTGGAGCAACACCATTAGTTGCGGTTTATGCTGGTGAAGATATATATACTTGTGGTGAAGATACGGTATGGCTCAATGCTACTGCTGTGGTCAATGGAACATGGAGCAGTAATCATAATTTAACCTTTGGAGATAGCACCCAAGCTTCTACTTGGGTTACTGGATGGAACAATGATACCACGGTCGTTTATTGGTCTTTATCGGGAGGCATCTGTCGCAATTTTAGCCAAGATAGCCTGTTGATTATCAGTACACCTATTAATATCATAGCAGAGCCAGATGTGTTCGCTGTAGTAGCAGGTCAGTCAGAACCAATCTATGTGTTAAACAATGACCAATGGTCAGATAATTGGGATATTTTTATTTATAGTCCATTGCCAAATGGTCAAGTTTCCAATCAGAACAATGGTTGGTTTGATGTTACCGCCCCAGAAGGGGATAGCTTACAGTACTTTGTTTATGAATTGTGTGCTACAGAATGTCCAGCAATTTGTGATACAGCTTTAGTAAGCTTGCAAGTAGATGGTATGGGCGATTGCGACCCACCTAATATCTTTACACCCAATGGCGATGGTGTGAATGATTATTTCAGTATTCCCTGCTTGGATATTGCGCCGAGAGCTTATTTGGCCGTATTCAACCGTTGGGGCGATCAAGTATACGAGTCTGATCGATATGGCAACCAGTGGGATGGTAGACACAATGGACAAGCATTACCTGACGGCACCTATTTCTATATTCTCAAAATAGATAACCAAGCAGCAGTACAAGGCTCTGTTGAAATCAGACGCTAGAGTTCAATGCAAGGATACGGTGTTTGTAGCATGGTATTCTTGCATTCTATCTAATTTTAGAAAAAATATGGTAAAAAAATGCCCCAAAAAGGTTACCTTTTGTTATTTAAAACCATGCAATGAATAATAATAGCAGAAAATTCAATTACTGATTAGATGTTGCGACGCTTTTAAAGTGTTTTTTATTGATTACTACTAGGGTAGATGTAAGCTGTTTTACTCAAAATGATTGGTATTCATTTTTTGAGTATTTATATTTTATTTTTTTAAAATAGCAAATCTTGTTTAAACTTGCTATAGTCTAACAATCAAGGGCTAGTCTTGTGTTAATTAGCTGTTATACGTAGATAGTATTAAAAAAAAGCCTTACTTTTGAGTTCCACATTTTCAAAACACTCAATGAGTATGGTTGCCTATTTTATTGTAATATAAAGTAGCAATTATTTATTCTATTATTGAACATTGAAAAAACAATTAAAACCAACTTTATCACACCTATTGTATTTTTGCTTATTTATTACAGTTGACAGGCAGCCTATTATTGTTCCGAATTCTTAGTTTAACTATAGTACCCCAATTAGTTAATTATATAAGATAAATAGGAATGATAAATTGTTGGTATAATGAAATAAATAGCCAGATATATACGATTCAGTTTGGGTCTTGATAAATGTTCTAATCCCCAGAATATGGATGAACTTTCACACAAACATCAAACCTATACACCTTTAACCCTCTTATTGTTTCTAATGCTACCTTTTTGGGGGTATGCTCAATTGACAAACTACCAAAATACCGTTACAAAATGCTACACAGGTTTTTCGCCTAGCATTAATAACAGTTCTGGTACTTTAATAGGTTTTGTCAACTTTACAACAACGGATATTCCAGCCGGCCATCGGGTATCAGATGTAATAGTTGAAATTGTTTGGTCCAAAACAAATGATGGCAGTTGTGTATACAATGGTCCCGACCCAGCTGACCAAAGTCATGTTGGATTTTTGATACAAGGGCCAATAGGAACAGGTGGGCCACGCTTTTTGGCTGCTTCTACTGTTACGGGTAACAATGCTAATCCTGTGACTACTTCTAGTTTTACAGGAACAGGCAATGTAGTTTTTGATACGATTGTATTTAAACAAAGTGCGTCCTCTTTGCTGCCAGCAGGAATGCCTGTTGTGGGGCGAGATACCGTAAGTCCTAATAATGATCCACTTTCTTTTTATTTTGGCAAAGATCCTGTTGGATTATGGCGTGTAGGAGGCATTGATGACCCACCGTCTACTGGCCCGCCACTATGTATACATTCTTATTGTATAACCTTAGTAACTTGTGAAGTAGATCGCTTAGAAGCACTTTGTAAAACAAATACATCTGTAGCCTTAGATCCTAGCGGCATACACAATTTTGGATTTAGTGATGTCGATAGTGCCAGTGATGTTTCTTGCCGAGTAAAGAACCTAAGTTTTTCTCCTACAGCTGTTAATTGTTCGGATGTAGGTACTGTTGTTCCTGTTACCATGACCATTAGAGATCACTTGGATAGTGTTTCTTCTTGTGTGAGTCAGGTATTGGTAGAAGATACAACTGCGCCCTCCTTGATAGGCTGCGACCCCAATATTTATACGACCTTGTATCTAGGGCCCGATGGTCGAGATACGTTTTGGGCCGACTCCTTGACGGTGATAGATAACTGTGGGCCAATAACCAAGGAAGTGCGGAATATTTTCCCTTCCCCTTACCGCTCATTTATTGTTTTTAGTTGTGTTGTAGGGGTACAACGTATTGTAGGAAGGGCTACAGACGCTAGTGGCAATCAGTCAGAATGTATTATCAATATAAGAATCATTGATACTATACGCCCCACCGCCGTTTGTAGAGTGGACACCGCTTATCTGACTACTGCCCCCAATGGCGAAGTAACCGTGCCAGCCATACGGCTTGATGGAGGAAGTACCGACAATTGCGGCACTATAGCCAATCGTTGGGTAGGCAATCGTTTTGATCCGCCGCCTGTCTTTACCTGTGCCGATTTAGGCACGCATACTTTCCGCTTGATTGTGTCTGACGCTCAAGGCAATTTGGACACTTGTAATAATGCACAAGTGGTGGTGGTTGATACCATTGCACCCACTGCCGTTTGTAGGCAAGACACCATTTATCTGGATGCCAGTGGCGTTGCCACTACCTTTGCCATTAATATAGATGGCGGTTCTACCGATACCTGTGGCATAGATAGTATTAATGTCAATGGTCAAAATAGCATCAACTTTAATTGTAGCCACGTGAATAGTACACAAGCTGCTGTCTTAAATGTTTTTGATCCTAGCGGCAATATGGATTCGTGTACTAGTTGGATTGTGGTGCGAGATACCTTTCCGCCATTAGCTAATTGTGGCACAGATACCGTTTATTTAGATGCTTTGGGCAATGCTACAGTCAATGCCATAGATTTGAATAACAATAGTATTGATGTATGTACAGGAACACAATTGAGTTTTGATATTAATGGCTCGTCTACATTTGCCTTTGACTGTAATGCTGTATTAAATAATCCTAACCCTGTTACTTTAACGGTTCGAGATACGTTTAATAATGCAAGTACTTGTACAGCCTTTGTGACAGTAATGGATACTATTACGCCTGTAGTTAGTTGTACCAATCCAACTATTGCTCTTAATAGTGCTGGTGTGGCAACACTAACACCGGCTTTGTTGAGTGTGGGCAGTGCCGATAATTGTGCTATTGTAGATAGTTTTATCAATACGGTAGGTACAACATTTATCAACTACAATTGCACCGCCATCAATACCCCACAAACGGCTACCTTAATTGTTTCGGATGCAGCAGGCAATGCCAGTAGTTGCCAAGCTACAGTAACCGTAGTGGATAATTTAGCTCCTACAGCACAGTGTTATGGACAGACTATTGTAGCTATAGGGGCAACAGGCACTACCACGATTACTCCAAGTATTATTGATTCTAACAGTACGGATAATTGTACCATCGTAAACTATCAAATCAATGGTGGTAATAGTGTTACGTATACTTGTGCGGATTTAGGAAACCAAACCGCTGTATTGACCATACAAGATTCTGCTGGCAACATATCTTCCTGTAGTACGCCCATTCAAGTGGTGGATAATAGAAACCCAACGGTTGTTTGTCAAAACCTAACAGTTGCTTTAAATAATTCGGGAATAGCTACCATTAACCCCGATAGTGTGCTGGTTTATCCAGCAACCAATGATAATTGTGGTATCGCTAGTACAAGTTTTGTTACAGGTAATACAATGACCTTTGATTGTGATAGTATTGGTCAACGCCGTGTGCGTGTTTTGGTAACGGATGCCTATGGCAATACCGCAAGTTGTCAGACCGTAGTAACCGTAGAAGATACCACAGCACCTACCGCCAATTGTCGCCCTGTACCTTTTGTAGTTCAATTGGATAATAATGGTGTTGGAGTAGTCACTCCTGCCAATATCAACAATGGAAGTACAGATGTATGTGGATTAGATACTTTATTAGTTAATGGAGTAGATAGCTTCTTTTTTAATTGTAATAATATTGGTAATAACATTGTTACCTTATTGGTAGAAGATAATACGGGCAATCAAGATTTTTGTACGGCTGCTGTTACGGTGCGTGATGCAAACCCTCCTACGGCAATTTGTAAAGATACCACCCTTTATTTAGGGGCATCAGGAGTGGTTACTGCATTGCCTTCCTACATTGATGCTGGAAGCGTTGATAATTGTAACATCACGCTGTCTATCAATGGCACCTCCTCCGTTAATTTTAATTGTAACCAAGTGGGGGTTAATCCTGTACAACTTGTGGTAGAAGATGCTTTTGGCAATATTAGTCAATGTCCTGCCAATATTACAGTAGAAGATACAGTAGCACCTACCGCCAATTGTGTCAATCCCGGCAGTTTAGTGCTGTATTTAGATAGCAGTTGTTTTGCTACGCTTCGAGCTACTAGATTAAATAATGGAAGTACGGATAATTGTAATTTGCCCAACAATGCCTTTAGTGTAGGGGGGAATCTAAATATCAATTTTACAGCAGCAGATTTATCCAATAGCCCTGTACCTGTTGTACTAACCGTAACAGATGCTAGTAATAATTTTGATACCTGCCAAACAACCGTAACCGTTCGGGACACCATTAGCCCTTCGGTGACATGTAGAGCAGATACGGTACAGCTAGATTTATTGGGTACAGCCACTATTACACCCAATCAAGTATTGGCAGGTTCTGCGGATAACTGTAATGCAGGGTTGAGATACACCATCAACAACAGTGCATCGGTTACTTTTGATTGTACCGATATTGGAAGCAATCCTGTCACCCTAACCGCAACAGATTCTAGTAATAACAGTGGTAGTTGTACCGCTACGGTACTGGTAGAGGATCTTATTGCTCCCAATGCCAACTGCCGCCCAACAACAAGATTAACACTCAATGCAGGGGCTACCTTTGGGGTATTAAATCCTTCTATGGTTGATTTGAGCAGTGACGATAATTGTCTTATTACCAATTATACCCTTAATAGAGATACCTTTACTTGTGCTGATATTTTATCCAATCCTCACACTGTACAATTGCTGGTGAGTGATGCCAGTGGTAATCTTGATTCTTGTACTACCCAGCTTACGGTAGAGGATAATACAGCTCCTACTGCGGCTTGTCAGACGGCAACCGTTTACTTAAATAATAATGGTACTATCAATGTGACTCCTGATTCGGTTTTAATAGCTCCGACAGGTGATAATTGTACGTTTTTGAGTAGCACATTTGCTGTTTATGGTTCTAATATTGTTTATAATTGCGATAGTATTGGTAGCCATACCGTAGAAGTGGTGGTGACAGATATTTCTGGCAATACAGCTAGTTGTATTACTACTATTACGGTTTTGGATAGTGTAGCGCCTGTAGCCAATTGTATAACAAATCCATTCACCTTGCAACTAGATAGCACTGGTAATGGAGTGGTTTATCCACAAAATATAGACAATGGTAGTTTTGATTTCTGTGGAATTAGCGATATGTTGATCAATGGGCTTGATTCTTTTGCTTTTTCATGTGCCAATGTAGGCACTACAGCCGTTACCTTATCCGTATTAGATAGCTCTGGCAATCAGGCTAACTGCCCTGCCAACCTCATTATCAACGATCCTATCAGTCCTGTTGCACGTTGTAGAGATACCATTCTCTACTTGGATGCTAGTGGCCTCGTTAGGGTTGCGCCTCCTGTATTAGATGCGGGTACTACGGACAATTGTACATTTACGACATCCATCAATGGAGCTTCTTCTGTTACTTTTAATTGTGGTCAAGTTGGAGTCAACACTGTTCAGTTGTTGGCAAGAGATGTTTCTGGAAATGTCAGCCAATGTCCAGCCAATGTAACCATTCTTGATACCATCCGGCCAAGAGCCAATTGTGTGAACCCCGGTACACTAACCGTCTATTTAGACAATACCTGTTTTGCTTCTATTCCTGCTTTTTCTATCAATAATGGGAGTGCAGATAATTGTGGTAATAACCTAACCTATACGGTCAATGGCCTGCCCAATGCAACATTTAATGCTACTAATGTTACCAACAACCCCAACAATATTACCCTAGTAGTACGAGATGCTAGTGGCAATGTCTCTTCTTGTACTACCACGATATTGGTGCGAGACACCATTCGCCCAGTCGTTAACTGTAGACCAGATACCTTACAACTAACAGGTGTTAATACCGTCTTAGACCCTTTGATGATTAATGCTGGTTCAACGGATAATTGCAGTGTACCTTCTTTAACGGTCAATGGTCAACCTTCTTTAACCTTGGATTGTACCGACTTGGGGAGTACCGTAGTGACCTTAATTGCTACAGATATTAGCGGCAATCAAGATTCTTGTAGTACAACCGTGTTTTTAGAAGATGTGACAGCACCCACCGCTTCTTGTAATCCAACTACTACTATTCAGTTAGATCCTACAACCAACCAAGCCACCCTAACACCAGCAATGGTAGACAATGGCAGCTTGGATAACTGTACGATTATATCTTATGGAATTTCTCAAAGTACCTTTGATTGTACAGATGCCGTTAACAATCCTCATTTTATTCGATTGTATATTATAGATCAAAGTGGCAACCAAGATTCTTGTACTACTCAGCTATTTGTAGAAGATACCATTAGCCCTGTAGCGATCTGCCAAAACGATACCTTGTATTATGCAGGCGTTCCTATTGTATTGGCATCTAATAGTTTGGACGGGGGAAGCGCAGACAATTGTGGCACACTGAGTTTTGCCTTGAGTCAAGATACCTTTGACTGTCCTGATATTGGTAATAATACAGTAACCATGACCGTAACCGATGGCAGTGGCAATAGCAGTTCGTGTACCGCTTCCGTGTTATTGCTCGATACTACTGCTGCTGCTAATGCTGGAACAACTCAGGTGCTTTGTAATAATACCAGCTCAACCAATTTGGCCGCTCTACCTGTGCCCAATAACCGAACAGGAACATGGACAACCAATTCAGGCGCAACCATTGCCAGCCCCAATGATCCCAATACGTTGGTTAGCAACCTAGCTGTAGGTGATAATGTATTCTACTGGGTCATTTCTAGCGCTAACTGTATCCGATTGTCAGAAGATTCGGTCATTGTTCAGGTAATTTTGGACAGCCCAGATAGCGCTCAAGCAGGTGTAGATATTGATTTGTGTGCCAATACCACCACTACCCTAAATGCTACCACACCTACTGTAAGTACAGGCCAATGGTTGCAATCGGCAAGCCAAGCCAATGCAGGGGTAGTTATCGTCAATGATACTTCAGCCAATACAAGCATTCAAGGGCTACAGCCTGGTAATGTCTATGAATTTGTTTGGGAATTGACCAATGGACTCTGTGGGCCACACGCTACAGATACTGTGCAGGTGACAGTAGATGCCATTCCCACAGATTTGGCCATGGCAGGGGCTGATGTTACTTGTAGTCCTGATAGTGTCAACTTAGCGGCCACGCCTTCGCTGTTTGGTATAGGAGTTTGGTCTACACCAAGCAATGCCACCATTGTAGATTCTTCGGCCGTCAATACACTGGTTACGAACTTTACCAGTGATACCACACTATTTGTATGGTCATTGAGCAATGGTGCTTGTGTCAATTATTCCGTAGATAGTATGTATGTCATTTTGGATGATGTTCGTCCAATTGCAGTTGGGGATAGCTTCAATTTAGTACCCAATGGCTTACCTCAAACAGTTGATGTTATTGCCAATGATATACTGCCCAACAATTGGGATATTCTGATTACACAACCTACAGCAGTGGCACGCATAATAAGCCTAAACAATGGGCAATTTGAAATAGACATCAATAATGCCATATTGAACCAGTACTTTATCTATGAAATTTGCAATAGCGATTGTCCAATTGTATGTGATACCGCAGAAGTAACACTCGCTATTCAGCCACCGGGAGATTGTTACACCCCTACCGCTTTTACTCCTAATGGAGATGGTAAGAATGATCTTTTTGTTATTCCCTGCTTGGGCAATGTAAGAGAAAAAGCAGCCTTATACGTTTTCAATCGTTGGGGAAATATAGTATTTGAAACAGATAATTATGCTAGTGATTGGGATGGAACACACGAGAATCAACCGCTGCCTAATGGTACCTACTTCTATATTTTACAAATAGAAGGCAGACAACCACAGAATGGTTCTATAGAAATCAAACGATAACACCCCTTATACGCCAAAATATATTGTTTATGAAAAAAATAATAGGTCTATTTCTACTAGTATTGGGGATTTGGACAGGAGCTATAGCACAACAGGATTTTCAATATACACAGTTCATGTTTAACAAAATGAGCTTCAACCCTGCCTATGCGGGTACCAAAGGTCACTGGCTGCTTTCGGCAATTTATCGCAAGCAGTGGTTTGGTATTGATCGTGCCCCCCAAACAGCTACATTTAATGCACATGGAGCCATTGCCAAAAAAAGAGTTGGATTAGGGCTTTCTATCAACTATGACCAAATCGGTTTTTCGGATCGAGTAGGCATAGAAACCAATTACTCTTATATTATTCCTTTTAAGAACAACTCTTTCCTAAGCTTTGGACTGCGGGGAGGGGTGTATTACCGTCAAATTCGTTGGGACGAAGCCGATTTAATCGACCAAGATGATGCGGCTATACCCATGGCTGCTACTAGCTTGATTGTACCCAATTTTGGAGCAGGTATTTATTATCAATCCAAAAGTTGGTACATAGGCTTATCGGCGCCCCACTTATTTGTCAATCAAGGCGATTTTAATATTGCAAGCTCTAGTGGAGTGGTAGAGCCAGATTTTACCCAGCACTTTTATGCTATGGGTGGTTTTATGTTTGGCCTAACAGAAGGGGTGCAAATTCAACAAAACCTATTGGTAAAGTACGTCATGAATGCACCAGCATCTATTGATATTAACGTAAGTTTTGTATTTGTAGAACGTGTTTTATTTGGAGTGACTTACAGAGTAGGAGATTCTGTAGATGCCCTGTTGCAATGGCAAATATCGCCACAATTACGCATTGCCGCCGCTTATGATTTTAGTATTACCAACTTGCAACGATACAATTCGGGCTCTATTGAGGCTATGATTAGTTATTGGTTGGTCAAGGATACCGATAAACAAGGCCAATACCACGTGGGAAACCATCGCTTTTTCTAAAAAAAGAATTTTTTTTGATAGAAATAAAAATCGAGCAGCAACAAAGAAATCCATTCTTCTTTGTTGCTGCTTTTTTTTTTTAGAAAAGGCTCTAACGCCTCTTAAAGCAAGATTTTCAAACCAATCAACTAGAATTAGACAAAGCAAAAGCATATAAATTTACCATAAGGAAAACCTTACCAAACAAAGGCAAAATAACTTAGTTTACTATTGATTGTCAGGAAAAAGTCAACTGTTTTTTTGATAATTATTAAGCTTTTTTTTGCAAACAAAAGTGATTATTAGCAGTTGTAAAAGCTGATTAACAGTATTTTCAACTAATTGATAATTACACTATGAAAAACTTTTTACTAGGCATACTATTTTTATTAGTACCTGCCTTGACCTATGCCCAAACGGCACAAATTCAGGTCATTCACAATTCCCCCGATGCAGTAGCTGCTACAGTCGATGTTTATGTCAATGGCGTACGCTTCCTAGATGATGTAGATTTCCGAACAGCTTCTGCGTTTGTTCCTGCTCCTGCTGGAGTTAACCTACAAGTAGACATTGCCCCTGGTAATAGTACTTCTGTAGCTAACTCTGTTTACACGACCAATCTCACACTAACTTCTGGTGCTACTTATGTAGTGGTAGCGGATGGTATTTTGAGTGCTTCTGGTTATAATCCTGGTAATACAGGTGCTACTGCTTTCGATTTGGAAGTATACAACATGGGGCAATTAACAGCAGGATCTCCTACTAATGTAGATGTACTAGTACATCACGGAGCTACCGATGCGCCAGCCGTAGATGTAGTAGAAGTGAGTGGAGCGAACCCATTAACTTTAGTAACCAATGCTTCTTACAAGGATTTTGCAGGTTACTTGCCATTGGCAACAGCCGACTACCGAGTAGAGGTACGAGCAACAGGAGCTACGGCTGCAGTAGGTTCGTATGAAGTACCTTTGGCGACCTTGAACTTGGGTGGCAATGCAGCGGTAGTAGTGGCATCAGGATTTTTAGATCCTTCACAGAATAGCAATGGCCCTGCCTTTGGTTTGTGGGTAGCGTTGCCTGCTGGTGGCCCATTGGTACAATTGCCAGCCTCAACAGCACGTGCACAAGTAATTCACAACTCTGCAGATGCCGCCGCAGCCAGTGTAGATGTATACTTGGGAGATAATTTATTGTTGGATAATTTCAACTTTAGAACAGCGTCTCCATTTGTAGATTTGCCAGCAGGTGTAGGAATTAATGTATCAGTAGCACCATCTACTAGTACATCTGTAGCAGATGCTATTGCAACATTTCCTTTCACTTTAGGAGCAAATGAAACGTATGTAATTGTAGCAGATGGTATTGTAAGCCCAACAGGTTACAACCCAAGTAGCACGGGTTCAGCAGCCTTTGGATTGGAAGTGTACAATATGGGACAAGAGACGGCAGCCAATGCTGCGAATGTAGATGTATTGGTACACCACGGAGCTACCGATGCGCCAGCCGTAGATGTAGTAGAAGTGAGTGGAGCGAACC
>CAYULH010000034.1:35721-43257 GCA_964445645.1 uncultured Aureispira sp.
CCTTTGGTTTGTGGGTAGCGTTGCCTGCTGGTGGCCCATTGGTACAATTGCCAGCATCTACTGCCAAGGCACAGGTGATTCACAACTCTGCAGATGCCGCCGCAGCCAGTGTAGATGTATACTTGGGTGATAACTTATTGATTGATGATTTTGCTTTCAGAACAGCATCAGGTTTTGTAGACTTGCCGGCTGGTGTATCTATTGATGTAGCTGTAGCACCGGGCAATAGTACTTCTGTAGCCGATGCAATTGCTACCTTTACCTATACTTTAGATCCTGATGCTACGTACATTTTGGTGGCAGATGGTATCGTAAGTGCTTCTGGTTATAATCCCGGTAATACAGGTGCTAGTGCCTTTGACCTAAAAGTATACGATCAAGCTCGTATTGACAATGTAGGTTCTGATGTAGACGTACTGGTACATCATGGTGCTACAGATGCTCCTACTGTAGATGTTGTTCCTGTAGGATCAGCTACACCTATTGTAGACGATATCTCTTATGGAGATTTTGATGGTTATTTGTCATTGGCTAGACAAGTATATGAATTGAATATTACAGATGCTACTGGTACTAATGTTGTGGAAACATTCATTGTACCACTAGATACTAGTATTATTGGCAACTCAGCTGTAACAGTTGTAGCTTCAGGATTCTTAGATCAAGCTCAAAACAGCAATGGGGCTAAATTTGGCTTGTGGATGAGCACTAATGCAGGTGGACCATTGGTAGAATTACCAGTAAAAACCAACAGCATTATCAATTTGCCAAATGGCATCAATGGCCTAGACTTGTCTATTGCACCCAACCCAGTTGTTAGCAACAGCTTGCGCCTGAGCAGTACTGCCAATCAAGAAACCATGACTTGGATAGAGGTAATTGACCTACAAGGTAGAACTGTATTGACATTACCACAGACCTTATTAAACGAAGGTGAACAAGAGCATACGTTCAATTTGAAAAATGTACCCAATGGTTCTTATATCTTGCGCCTAAGTACAGAAGAGCAAAGTGCTGCTATTCCATTTACTGTCGTAAAATAATAATAGAAGAATTCCTTTCTTTGTGAAAGGGTTTGGTTATAAATAGTTTTATAAAAGCTGCCCTGATTACTCAGGGTGGCTTTTTTAGTTAAACTATAATTCTCAAAAATTAATAAACTGGCATTATTTTATTACGTTAAGGCATAAAATAGAATTATCCTAAAATAGCTAGTAAAACCATTGTTAGTGAACTTTTTAATTATGAAGAATATGAAATTTATTGGTATCGTGTTATTGTTGTTAACCAGTTATTGGGCGCAAGGTCAGTATGAAGATGTAGAAAAAAACTACTGGATTGATATGACCAAAGTAACCCTAAAGAACAAGTATGATCCCAAAACAGAAAATTTTGCACGCATTCCCAAATTTGGGAAAGATATTTTAGCACTTGACGGCCAAAAGATATACCTTAAGGGTTTTATCATTCCAGCAGATTTGACCAAAGGGCGCATGACCCTTTCCAAATTTTCTTATAGTTCCTGTTATTTTTGTGGTGCCGCAGGCCCAGAATCAGTTATTGAGATAGAGGCAAAGAACCCCATTATTTATAGAATGGACAAGGCCATTATACTAGAGGGGACTTTAAGAATTAATCGCAAAAAAGAAGGTCAAGAATATGATCCTTTTCGTTTGTTGTATATCTTAGAAGATGCGACTTATTACTCTGGAAAATAAGAATAAATGATACAAGTTTTTAACTAAATTATGGTACGTTTACTTACGTTATTGATGGTATTGTGTAGTGCTAACCTACTTTGGGCACAGTTTGACAGCGAAAAACCATCGGGAAATTTGGCTACCCCCCAAGAGGTAGCCCACCAGCATATTTATTATTTAGATCCTAGTTCTAAACATTATAATGTAGATAGTGCTGCCGCTGCTTTGGTAGGGGATATAAGGAAAGTGACCCCTTTGTTGCGAGAACGTGCCATCAAGCTCAAGCAGATTCTTGACGGGCGTGGTTTGATTGTTAGAGAAGATCTCATTCCTGACAATCCAGACTTTATTGATTCTATCAGTGGCAATGCGGTATACGTTCCTTTTCCCAGTGAATTGCCCGAAATTTATATTACAAAACCACTGGTAAATAGCAACAAACGCATAAAAAAATATGCTAATTACTGGCGGTATGATCCTGCATCGGTAGCGGCCATTCCTGAGTTGCACCGTTCTGTTTATCCACTTGGAAGCCATTTGTTATTAGAGCTGGTGCCCAAAGGAGGACACAAGCTATTGGGATTAGAAGCGTGGCAATATCTGGCAATACTCGTACTGCTCCTATTGGCTTTTGTGCTCAATTTTATTGTTTGGAGGTTACTCAACATACTCTTTAAGTTTTTGGCCAATACCCGTTTAGGGCGCAATCATTTTGATGAGCAAATTGTCAGGAAAATAGCGCACCTTATTTCTTACATAGTAGTAGCCTATATCATTTTTATTTTTGTTCCTGTATTAATGCTGCCCGTAGGTTTGAGTTTTTATCTATTGGCAGGTCTTCGGATTTTTAATACCATCTGTGCGGTATTGATTGTACTCAATGTTATAGAACTAACCCGCTCTTATTTTCAGTTGATTGTAGATCGTACCGAGAGCAAATCAGATGACCAATTGTTGCCTATTTTTATCAAGGGAATAAAAATACTGGTTATTGTTATTGGAGCCATTCATGTATTGGATGTATTCAAAGTAGATTTGACGGCCTTGATTGCTGGTTTATCTATTGGAGGTTTGGCCTTGGCCTTGGCAGCACAAGATACGGTTAAGCACGTTATTGGTTCGGTGATGATTTACTTGGATCGTCCTTTTGAGTTGGGGGATTTTGTTACCAGTGGTGGTGTGAGTGGTACCGTGGAGGAAATAGGTTTTCGCTCTACCCGCATTCGCACCGTTGATAGTTCGCTTATTTCCATTCCGAATGGCGCATTGGTAGATATGACAGTTGATAATATGGGCAAACTGCGCTATCGTCGTTTTAATACCTCTATAGGGGTGGCGTATTACACACCTCCTGCATTGATAGAACGATTTATAGAGGGCTTGCGAGCCTTGACCGTAGCACACCCACAAACCAAGAGTGATGTTTATCATATCTACCTCAACAATATGGGTGGTTCTTCTTTGGATATTTTATTTATAGTCTTTTTTGAAACGACAGAGTATGCAGAAAATCTCCGATTGAGAGAAGAAATGCTGTTTAGTATTCTCAAACTAGCAGAAGCACTCAATGTACATATTGCTTTCCCTTCTACCTCTGTCTATGTCGAGAGTACGCCAGAGCAGTCTCAAATTCCAGCCTATACCAGCAGTGATTTGGAAAAAGCGGAACAGGACATGCAAGCTTATATTGAGTCCTTCAAACAAAAATATGAAAAACAGCAAGAGGACGAGGACGAGGAATGGACTCCACCAACATAAACCATAAAATCAGAACCATGCAAGATGATAATTATCCGGGTGATGAAGTATTTGACAAGATAGAAGCCCTTTGCGACAAGGGCGAGGAGGACTTGGAGCGGGGAAAGCCACGGGCTGCCCTCAAGCGTTTTTGGAAGGCATTTAATTTGCTGCCCGAACCCCCAACCCAATATCCAGCAGGCACTTGGCTTTTGCTCAATATTGGCGATATTTATTTTGAGGCTGGCATTTATGACAAGGCGGTAGAGCAATTGACCCGTGCGCTAGATTTTTTTGAGGGCGACCAAAACCCTTTTATTTATTTGAGATTGGGACAAGCCCATTATGAATTGGAAAACTGGGATTTGGCACGTTCAGCCTTGCAGCACGCATGGGATTTGGAAGAAGGGGCCGTGTACGAAGACGAAGACCCCAAGTATTTGGCCTTTCTACAGCAATAGCTATTTATACTTAAAAAATCCTCCTCTGCACAGGCAGAAGAGGATTTTTTAGTCTATAGGTTTCCCTCACCTAAGCAGGAGTAGGCTGGGTATTGTCCTTGTATTCCAAATCATAGCCAAACTCTTCAAAAATAAAGCCCCACTCTTTCTGGATTCGGGTCACAATCTCAGGTGCAATCGGTACAAAAGCATTCTTCTTGTAGCCTTTTTTGCTTTCCAAGTAAGCCGCTATTTTGGGTTGTACATGCTCCCAATTGCCAAGGTCTAAGGTTTGATAAATCTCTTTATAAACATCGACTTCTTGCGCTGTTCCAATATCATGATACGCAATTTCAATCAGTTGGCCTTCAGGGATAGATGCCCTAGTATCTAGATAACCTTGCATGATTAAGCGATAATTTTCCATAATCATATCATCCTCTGCCTCTTCTGAAATTTCTTGCAAACGCTGGTCACGCAATACGGCACGATGCAAGTGCTTGGTAGACAAATAAACACTGTAGGGGTTTCTATGAATGTATACAAACTTTGCCTTGGGGTATAATTTTAGCAACTCTGTAGCACGAGCCGTATTGTTGGGGTTTTTGATTAATAATCGGCGGCCATTGCCCATTACATGAATACACTCTAATACATAATTGTAATATTTTTGCCAACGCTTGTACTCTTTGGGAGCAATGCCCTTAAAGAGATTATACTTGTAAAAATATTCTCTGTTTCTAGGAAAATAAAAACTACCCACGCCAGCCGCATCTGTAATATTGCTCAATACCTGTTCCTCCTCCTGAGGCTTAGAAAGCGTAAACTCCATGTTATCCATAGGCCGTGTACTAGGTACCCAACGCCCCAACAAACGCTTGGTCCAGCTTCCCAACATACAGATCGTAAAGAAAAAACTCTGAAAATTATTGAGGTACGTAAATTGTTTATCTTGTGCAAGGGTGTAATGAACATGAGTAGTGCCACTACGCCAATGCCCCAAAATAAATACAGGCGAAGTGGTAGACAAATCTACGCTTCTCAGCCTAAACTTGAGCCATAAGCGCTGAATCCATTGCAGTGGCGTGCTGATGATGGAGAAGAAATAAATACGCGCCTTGAGCCCAAGTCGAGTTTTATCCGTTTTATTGCGCCTAAACATGCGCCACAAATTCTCTATACGAGTCACATACAATTGACTGCCCGGAATCTTGTAATTAGCTTTAGGATTTTGGATAACTTTCTCTTTATTTCTTTTTTTTAATGCCATAATTATTGATAGTGGTACGTGTCAAAGTGGCCTGCTCAGACCAACAATTTCATTAGAAATAAGTCCTTGGGTTTTTATACCCTTAACTACACCTATAAACGCTAAATCTATCCAAAAGGTTAATACAAATGTGTTAATTCACGGTAGAACCCCATGAATACGCCTATTCTAACAAAGCCGCAAAGATAGTAAAATGTGTTACAATCTAAGATATGCTGTACTACTATTGTACCAAATTATCAAATAGTCAAATAAGGACGTACCCGTTCAAAGGTATTTTTACCATCGTCCAATTCAGGCAAAATTTGTAGCAATTCCACACTCTTCCAAGCGCCTTTCTGCTCTCTGTATTGTACAATAGCTTTGGCCTGATACCAATTCAAATAAGGGTGTGCCTTCAATTCCTGCACAGTAGCTGTATTGATGTTGATCTGTTGGAGTGGGGCAGGCGCACAACTCAAATAAGGCCGCATTTGCTGAAACGTAGAATCCGCCAATCTATACAATTCCCCAACTTGATTGACATCAGTAAAGCCCCCAAGACGATCCCGCCATTCTACCAATCGCTTGGCATAGCTAGGCCCAATACCCCTGAATTGTTCAAAATCTGCTTGCACAGCCATATTAATATCTATCACTGTGTAAGTACGTGCTTTTTTTGTTGGGTACTGACGTGCTTTGGGTTGTGCTACAATTTTGATGTGGGCGGCTACATGCTGATAAACACTATCAGGGAGCGTATATATTTTTTTGAAATCAGAAGCCTCTTTAAAATAGCCTCCTTTATTTCTATAATTGAGAATGCTTTTGATGGTTTTAGGAGATAGACCTAGTTGTTGAAATGTTGCTTCCGAGCAGCTATTGGGGTCAAAATCAAAGGCTGGTGGCAATGGTGTCGAAATAGCTACACTTGGTTCTTCAGGCAATTGAATATAATCTTTGAGCTGTTCATAATCCTGTGATTGGAGATTATACACCCTGCTAACACTTGCTTTATTCTTAAAATAACCGCCTTTATTTCTATAATTCATCCAGCTTTTGATGGCTCTTTGAGGTAGCCCCATACTGCCCAGTTCCTCCGCACTAACCGTATTGGGATCAAACGGAAAGGGCTGCAACGGTTTATTATCAGAAGGAGTAGTATTAAAATCCCTTTTGGGATAAGGAGAAGACTGATCTTTCCAAGAATTTTTTTTGTAAGCATAAGAAGGAGCTGGAACGGTATATTGTTGCTCTCGAAATGCCATCAATTCCTCTTCCCAAGTGCCAATATCAACAGTTGAAGGAGTATGCAAGTAGTTTTGGATAAATCCCACGAGTAAGATCAAAAGAATAAGAGCAGAAAGAACAAGAATGGCCAAACGTTCTTTTTTACTATAATAAAAATAATCTTTTAGAAAATTCATGCCACTAAAAAATTTCTGGTAAGGGGGAAAACAATCTTAGGCTACTGTTGCAACAAAGTCAGTTAGAAGCTGTTATTATCAAAGCAAAAACACCTGCTTTTAAGCCGTTGGGGCTGCGTTACACAGTAGTTTATTTCTAACAAACTTCAATATAACTAAATTTTTATGCCTGTATTTGATACCACGCACAATATTCGAAAAATTATAGAGGCCATTGATGAATTGATGGGCAATCCCATTCCCTTTTTTCAGCGTTTTAAGCAGGGTGGTATTGGCTCGCGCCGAATGGTCATTGATAAATTGAGCGAAGGGTTGAGACCGTATGCCAATGCCGATCATTATCTGACCTATAGCAATATAGAACTACGCCCCAATGGAATTATGGTACACATTCACAAGACTTTAGATAACTTTGCTTGGTGTTTGTTGTACTCAGATGTGAAGCTCAATTTTTTGGATAATCAACAAGTATTCTTAGAAGCAGAAGGCGAATTTATTTTGTTTAGAGATGGCTATAAGTTTAATAAAAAGTACTTTGACAAACTGCAACGCATTTGCCAAGAACACCAATAAATTATTTTGCTAAATGGTGTATTAGAAGCTACTTTGGGAACAAAAATAGGAGTTGTAATTGTTGTAGTATTATAACAACAATCAACAAAAGCAATTTAAATGAAAAAGAAAAAAAGAAAATTGCGGCGCAATGATGCCCTAGAACGGGCATTGGGGGCAGCACAACGCGAGCAGTATTTGAACGAAAATCCGCATGGTTACAGCAGAAGCAAAAGCATCCATAAAGACAAAAATCAATACTCCCGCAAGCGAAAACACAAAAACAAAGGCTTTTCTGACAGTGATTCAGGAAAGTCTTTTTTATTCTTATGCAGCACCTAAACCTACCCACTTTTTTTCTTGTTAGTATCCTAATCTAATACTTCGTGGATTTTTTACTTTTTTTACACTCGCAAAGCGATCTGACTTAG
>CAYULH010000035.1:0-31459 GCA_964445645.1 uncultured Aureispira sp.
GACTTAATACTAATTTTGAGTATGGATTGGTATTATGCACCATTCTTCTTTTTTTTTGATAATTTTATGCTTCTTGTAGGTATTTTCTAAATCACTTTTTCTTTAAGAACCTTGTATGAAGATTCAATCTTTAAGCTTTAAGGACATAGATAGGAATTGGTATATTTCAAATCTTGAATTGGAAGATTTGACTTTGCTGGTTGGTGCATCTGGGGTGGGCAAAACCAAGATTTTGGATTGTATAGAAATACTTAGAGATTTGGTTTTGAATTTAGGGAATTTTAAATATAAATCTATCTCTTGGAATCTAAAATTTACCTTGCTGAATAACAACCACTATGAGTGGAAAGGAGTAAGATTGAGGGAAGATGGTTTTTTAGAAGAAGAAATTTTACTCAATGGGGAGTCATTTGTGAAGAGAGAGGATGGAAAAGTAATTCTATCAGATGGAATTAAGCTAAAGCTGAATAATGAATCAAGTTTGTTGTATTTGTTGAGTGAGGATGAGCGTGTAGAACCTGTCATACAGGCTTTTGGTAATATTATATACAACAAATGGTTTGCTGAAGAAAGTGATAGACGGGTTTATGTTGCAGATAGAGAGAACTTAAAAAGAGAAGATTATAGTATTCAACAAATTCAAGAATTACAGGCTCATCCATTAACAAAGTTTTACTTGTCAGATAAGTGTGAACTGCCTGTTAGGAAAGAGATTGAAGCTAGATTTGTAGATATATTTCCTTTTGTAAAAGATGTTACTATAATCCGTGCTAGAAGTTCAGGAAAACAGGAAATTGTACTTGGGATGGACGAAGTAGGAGTAGATATTCCTATTTTTCACCTAGAATTCTCCTCTGGAATGTACAAAACCTTCCTACAACTTTGTGAACTCTATCTAAGCCCAGCAGGAACAGTATTCTTGATTGACGAATTTGAAAACAGCTTGGGCATCAACTGTATTGATGAATTGACCACAGTGATTCAGAGTGCTGCCCAGAGGAATATACAGTTTGTTATCACCAGCCATCATCCTTATATTATCAATCAGATTCATTATAAGAATTGGAAGTTGGTAACCAGAGCAGGGGGAGAGGTAAAAGTACAAAATGCTACAGACTTGATGGATTTTTCTAAGTCCAGACAACAAGCCTTCATGCAGCTGACCCAATTGGAGGAATTTACAACAGGTATAAGTGAATAGAAGATGAATTTATACTTTTTGGTAGAGGGAAGAAGCACAGAAAAGAAAGTTTATCCCAAGTTGGTGGAGTTTATTTTTGAAGGCCAATTGAGTCCTGTACGGCAAGTGCAACAAGCCACCCACAACAACTACTTTGTTTTTACAGCCAATGGTTATCCTCGTATTTTTACAGATGTACTCAAAAACACCATAGAGGATATTAACAACTATAAGAATTACAGCCACTTATTTTTGTGTATAGATGCTGATGAGAGCAGCATTGCAGAACGAGAAGAAGAATTGAACAGTTATTTGGAGCAATTTGAACAGGAAGGTGTTGTTTTAGATGCTTCTTGTCAGTTGCATTTGATTATTCAGAATAGGTGCATAGAAACATGGTTTTTGGGCAATAGAAAAGTATACAAGAGCAATCCAGCCAACCCAAGATTGGTGGAGTATCAAGCCTTTTATAATGTCAAGCAGGATGACCCAGAGTTAATGACTTTTATGCCTCCCTTTGATCTTCATGCGCCTTTTCATGTGGATTATTTAAGAGCCATGCTGGCCGAACGCAATGTTCGTTATTCCAAAAACCACCCAAGAGATGTGACCGAGCCACATTACATCAAGGAACTGGTTGCCAGAGCAGAAAGTACAGGTGCAATTGCCTCCTTTTACCATTTTTACAATCTTTGTCAGACTATAAAAAATAGATAATCAACTCGAATCAAGACCCACGAATCCTTGTCCAAATTCCATAAAAAAACAGGACTCTCCAAGAATGGAAAGCCCTGTGTAGTTAAATGGAACATATTTGTTATTACTCTACGACTAATTTTTGAGTAGCACTAAAGTTTTTGCCTTTTAGCTGCACTAAGTAAACAGCAGATGGTAAATCAGACACATCCAAGCTTAGGCTTTTTTGGCCTTGTGGTAGGGTGTATTGCTGACAAACCTTGCCTGTAACATCTAGCAATCGTACTTGTACCTCCTCCTCTAGTTCGCGCCCCAGAGTAAGGGTAGTTTGTGCTTGACTAGGATTGGGCAACAAGGCCATACTCAATTGGTCTTGTCCCAATTGGTCAATAGAAATGATAGTAATAGTAATGCTCTGTGTACTCGTACAAGCACCATTATTGATGGTCAACGACACATTATAAGTGCCAGCAGCAGCATAAGTATGCACAGGGCTTTGCTGAGTAGAAGTATTGCCATCACCAAAGTCCCAAGACCAAGAAGTAGCATCTACAGAAGCATCTGTAAAGGTAACGGTAGTATTGGCACTGCTAAAGGTGAAATCACTCACTACAGGACTCACGGTTACGGTATCTTGAGCAGATACACAAGCAGGATCACGTACTTCTATATCATACAAATAATAATAAAAATCATTGGGCGCAGAAGTAGAAGAAGAACTTGTAATGCTCATATACCCCGGAGCCGTGTATGGATAAGCAGCACCGGCTCTGTTTCGATACATATCTGCATTGTTGGCACCAATATTATAATTGCCTGCAGCGGGAACACTTAGGTTTAAGTTGACACGTTGTGGGCCATTGACTAGGTTGATGGTGACTTGATCTACAATATCACCAGCAGCAGGAGGTGTACCATTGTTATTGCTACCAGAAGCCACAATAAAGGTACGAGGGCCCGCACCGTCAGCATCTACCCAAGCCGATACAATTTCTAGGCTTCTATTGGCAGTGAAGTTGAGCGCACCATGAAAACCAGAACCGTGATACGTACCTGTACCAATGTTATTATTAGCAGCACCCACATTAACAGAAGCCGCAGCAACTACATTTTCTACATAATAGGTAGCAATAGTGCCTGTATTGGGTACGGTTAGGGTATCGCCCGAATAGATGATGGCATTGGCTACATTGCGCCAGCGAGGCGTACCCGAAGCAACCGCCGTAACATAAGCCGTATCCCCTGCACACACTTCTACATCAGCAGCCGATGGGGTACTTGGCAGGGCAATCGTTACGGTACGAGTAGTAGAATCTTGTCCAATATTATTCGTCACTACCAATTTTACGGTATAAACACCACTAGTATTATAAGTGTGAACAGGATTCTGAAGGGTAGAAGTTCCTCCGTCGCCAAAGTCCCAGAACCAAGCCTGAGGCGTATTGCTACTAGAATCGGTAAAGGCAATAGTTGTAATACAAGAACTAGCACTATTGGGGCTAAATCCAGCCGTAGGTGCTTGTGTCGCTATCTGACAAATAGGAGGCAAATCAAAGGCTTCTACTTGATCCGAACGACTCGTAGTGCTTCCTTGGCTCGCACTAAAACCAAATCCACGATCGGCAAAAGTTTCCCAAATCAAGCATTGATGTGCGCCATTGTACAATAATTGGTCTGCTTGCAAAATCGCATCTCTACCATCTAGCATTCCGGGGTTACAAGGTTGTAATTTTAGACTTTCAATCACTAAGTTCATCGCAATATTATTACCACCTGTACCCGTATAAAGATTGGGGTCAGCAGTGCCGCCATATTGATCAATCAACGCCCAAGTCAAATCCCAAAGCACGGTTGCATAAATAAACCCTACACCGTGTGGTACAGAAATTTGTGCTGCATTGTTAGAAGCACCATAAGTAAAGTTATTGACCGCAAAATCGGTAGAGTAAGGTGCTGGACGAATACCTGTGCCTGTGGTGGCTTGCCCAGCAGCAAACGTACCAATGCCACGCACATCCGATCCTTGATCGCCGGGTTCAATGGTCAACATAAGCCCAAACCAGTCTGACCAACCTTCGCCCATTTGCTCAGAATTGTTCAAGCAGTTAGAATTATTGGCACCCCCTGTTAGACGGATAGAAATTCCGTGACCATACTCGTGGGCAATGATACCATTGTCAAAATCACCATCTTTGGTATTGATTCCTGCTGTACCACCGTCACTGATGGTACCATTTACGGTTCCAAGGGCCATTTGAGCCTTGATGGCATTGCCATCTGCTTGCGAAATCATGATAGAAGGAATGGTAATGGTAGCACTCGTGCCACCCATTTGAATGATGGCCGTTGCCACATTATTAACAATAATAACCGCAACCGCACCCGCATCTTGAGCCGCTTGTACTTTATCTACAAATGGACAATTGCCCCGATCAATCACTACAATTTTGCCTGCCAAAGCAGCCGCATTCGTTACCGAGTCACAACCATCATTATCAGGTGTAGCATCTTCCAATAAGGCCAAATCTGCTGTAATAGGCGTGGTGGGCAATCCGGGGCCAAAACCTGCATCGGTAGAGTTGTAGGCACCTGCAATACCTGCTGGGCTATTGATGTCGAGATAATTGGCACTACCACCACCTGCGTTCCACAAGTACATTTGCATTCTTGGGTTAGAACCATCGGCAGGAGTGGCAAAATTGGCATTGTTGGTGCCACCACCATCTTGAGCTTCGGCGTTTACATAGTCGCCAGCTACACCACCACGACCATAATTGTTGGCTTGGAAGTTACCACTAGCCTCATCAAAACCATAGTAGTACCAAATATCGTGCATCATATTGTTCATATAGAACAAATTGGTGATGGCTGCAGCCTGATAAGTAGTGGGCCCACTAGCAGCATTAAAAGGAAAATTAAACTCCAGTACTGCCCCCCCATCAGGGCTAAAACCGGGAGCATTGTCATCATCCGCATCCTCATACGCATAGACATTGTTACCACGGGTGATGGTGTATTCTGCCCCTGTTGCACCATTGTCATCGTGCCAGCCATAGGGCGAGGCCAAGCTATCGGCAGGATTAGTAACCATAGAGCGATTGCCATGACTAGGGCTTTCTAAGGGCAAGGCAAACACCGTGTATTGATCGGGCTGCATCAGTTGCTCTGGAGCAGAATTTGGATGGCTTGGCGTTTGACAAATATGCGTATGGCGGCCTGCTTGGTAGCCACCGTGATCAAAATTACAATGTACCACCCAGTCGGTAGCGTCTAGCAATTCGCCTGTTTGGGCATCTATTTTGGCCGACCACCAGTGTTCACTATCCAATTGATAAATGGATAAATCCCAAGCAAGGTGTACTTTTTTATCTGCGGTAGCATAATAAACCAATTCAACAGGAATATTTTCCTGAGAAATGCCCCCTTTGTTGTAAATAAAGTGGTGGTTATTGATAGGCTCCAATGCTCTTAGATTTTGAGGAACAGCTAGATGCAAGGCTGCTGCTGCTTGTTGGATGGCCTCTACAGGATTGATGGCAGGGCTAGTATATTGGATACGTGCTGCCAAATTATCGAGCAAGCGATTGCCCATACTCATTACTTTGCCATCTTTGATGGCTACGTTGGCTGTTCCGTTAACAACCTTTATACCTGCATGTATTTGATGTAAATAAACATGCGTAGCACCGCTGGTATTGGATCGATGTTGGCTACTGACTTCCCAATTGCTGACATCAGCCTTGGTTAGCCCTTGTTGAGCGTGGTGTTGATGGAGAAAATCTTGAATGATTTCTCGTTGACTTTGGGCATTCATAGATAGAATGCAGGAGAGCAGGAACAGCCCTGTCCAGTATAAGTTTTTCATACGTGTAGAGACGATATTTGAAATAAGGAAAAAACAAGCTAGTGGGGGTAGTACTTGTAGCGTGTTTCAAAAATACACTTTTGTTGCGTAAAAGTTAATTTTCAAAGAATTATTGTTGGTTTTAATGGTGGTTTAACTATATATATAGTGAATTGTTTTGGAAAGGCTTCGACTGAAGTAGTTGCTTTTTCGATAAAAGGTAGTAATCCAACTATAAACTTTCTAAAACTGCTATAAGCATTGAGGCTATTTTTTTCTTGTCTTATAATGTTTAGGAAAAAGTGGTTCTACCTCCAAATAAATCAAGACAGAACCACTCTATCAGTATTCTAATAAAAATAAACTACTCTATACGCAGTAGTCGGCTTTCGCTAAATTGTAAACCTTGAACCTGTACATTATACACCCCACTAGGCAAGGCTTCTACATCCAATGTAAAGGATTGTGTGCCTGCTTGGAGGGTAGCAGTTTGCAATACCTGCCCTGTTATGGTATAAATTTGTATGGTCAAATCTTCTTGTATGGCGTTACTCAAATCCACTGTTACCCAATTGTTGGTAGGGTTGGGGTAGAGCAAGACCGTAGGGGGCGTAAAGTTGGGTTGGTAAATTCCAATATTGCCCGAAATATTTTGGCTACTAGAACAAGAACCATTATTAATGGTAAGCGTAACCGTTCTTGGATTGTTATTGGTATAAGTATGTACAGGATTCTGCTGCGTGGAAGTATTGCCATCCCCAAAATCCCAGAACCAACTGGTCGCATCCGAAGATTGATCGATAAAATAATAGGTATTGTTGGTATCGGTGTAGCTAAATGCGCTATTGACAGGATAAGCAATGGCGGTATCGGCCAAGGAAACACAAGGTTGCTGGCGCACGACCAAATTATAAAAATAATGGTGGGTTCCGGTAGAATCAGCCGCAGCGGAAGAAGCCAATTCTATCAAGCCTGCCACCGCATAAGGATAGCTGACCCCCGAACTATTGCACACCAAGCTCACATCTTCTGCACTAAGGCTATACCAACCTGTGTCGGGTACATTCAAATTGAGATTGATGGACTGTTGCCCTGGTTGAAGAAATACTCGAACATCATCAATAATATTGGCGGCCGTATTGCCCCCTGTTGTTTTTCCTTTGGATAAGAAGAAGGTCGCCAATCCTGCCTGAGTAGAGTAAACCTCGGTAGAGATAATTTGTAAGCTCTGTTGTGCTTTGAAATTGAGGGCACCATAATAAGTATCAGATTCATTCACAAAAGTAGTCCCAATACTCGTATCAGCAGGTCCCACCACTTCTAATGGCGCATTGGTGATGTTTTCGGCATAATAGGTCTGTACAGAACCCAAGGAAGGAATCAGTAAGGTATCGCCTTGGTGTATGATTCTATTAGAGATGTTTTTCCACTGTATATAACCTGTTCCCGATGCTACCAGCATGGCGGTATCTCTGAGACAAACTTCATCATCTATTGCCAAAGGAGCAGGCGGTGCCGTAATCGTAATTTGTTGGTAAGCCGTATCATTGCCCATATTATTGCTCACAATTAGGCGCACGGTGTAATTGCCATTGGCTGCATAAGTATGGCTTGGATTCTGAGCGGTAGAGGTAGCTCCATCTCCAAAATCCCAAAACCATTGGTGAGGCGTGGAGTAACTAGAATCCTGAAAGTGGATAGAAACTGCACAACTATTGAGGGAGCTAGGCGTGAATGCTGCCACAGGTGGCGCAGCGGCAACCATACAAACAGGCGAAATATCAAAGGCTTCTATTTGATCGCTTCTGCTAGAAGAACTTCCTTGGCTGGCGCTATAACCAAAACCACGGGCTGCAAACACTTCCCAAATCAAACATTCATGCGCTCCATTGTACAACAATTGATCGGCCTGCAACATAGCATCTCGGCCATCGAGCATTCCGGGGCTACAAGGTTGCAATTTGAGACTTTCTATCACTAAATTCATCGCTACATTGTTGCCGCCAGTGCCGTTGAGCAAGTCAGGATCAGGCGTGCCGCCATAAAAATCAATCAATTCCCAAGTCAAATCCCACAAAACCGTGGCATAGATAAAACCAACACCATGCGGTTGAGAAATATTAGAACTATTGGAATTACCATAGGTATAATTATTAACAGCACGGTCGGTAGAGTAGGGAGCAGGACGAATGCCCCCGCCTGTATTGGATTGGCCCAGTACATGGGTGCCAATGCCTCGAATATCGCTGCCTTGGTCACCGGGTTCGATGGTGAGCATGAGCCCAAACCAATCCGACCAGCCTTCGCCCATCTGTTCGGCATTGCGTAAGCAGTTGGACGCAGCAGCGCCACCCGTGAGGCGAGTAGAAATACCATGCCCATACTCGTGTGCAATAATGCCATTGTCAAAATCACTATCCTTGTCGCTAATGCCTGCATTGCTCAAGGCAACCGTAACCGTACCCGTTTGCATGGCTGCTTTTAGATTATTAGCCAAACTCGGCAATATCATGACGGAGGGAATCGTAACATTGGTATTGCTGCTAGACATTACAAACAAAAATCCTAAGTTATTAACAATAATAACCCCCACCGCACCAGCATTTTGGGCGGCTTCTACTTTATCGCCAAAATCGCAAGTACCGTAATCAATCAAAACAATTTTGCCAGCCAAAGCAGCGGCATTGACCAAGGAGTCGCAACCATCATTGGCAGGAGCTAAGTTATCTTCAATAAGTGCCAAATCAGCCGATAAAGGAATGGCAGGGAGTGGTGGCCCAAACGAAGCCTTGGCAGCCAAATAGGTGCCGGCCAAATTGCTGGGAGCAGATACCGATACATAGTGTCCTGTATTGCTGCTCATAGGCCAAATATACATTTGCATTCTCGGACGAGAGCCATCGGGTGGCGTGGCAAAATTGGCATTGCTGGTACCACTACCATCTTGAGCTTCTGCTCGTACATAGTCGCCATCTACACCACCACGACCATAGTTGTTGGTTTGGAAATTACCACTAGCTTCATCAAAACCATAACGGTACCAGATGTCGTGCATCATATTGTTGAGATAAAACAAATTGACAATGGCCGCATCTAAATTATCTACGGGCGGTGCTCCATTGACAAAAGGAAAATCAAAATCTAGCAATGCCCCTCCATCGGGGCTACCACCGGGGCTATTATTATTAAGTGTATCTTCATAGGCATGTACATTATTACCTCTAGTAATGGTATAATCTGCCCCTGCAACGCCATTATCATCATGCCAGCCAAAAGGAGAGGGGATGCTATCTGAAGGATCCGTGACCAGAATACTAGGCCCGTGAGAAGGACTCTCGGCAGGCAAGGCAATAACTCGGTACTGGTTGGGCCCTGCACTGTTCTGTGTAGTAGCAGTAGTGAGGCTCAGAGGATGATGGGTATGAGCACATTGTTGTGCAGGCATCCCATCAAATTGGCAGTGTACGACCCAATCACTTTGGTCTAGCAAGGCACCAGTTTGGGCATCTATACGCACCGACCACCAATGTTGGGCATCCAATTGGTAAATGGACAAATCCCAAACCAAGTGCAACTCCTCTGTAGGACTCTGCCAGTAAAGCAATTGTACAGGAATGTTCTCTAAGGAGATATTGCCTTTGTTGTATTCCAAATGCTGCTGATTATGCTGCTTAACCAACTCCAGAGAAGTAGGTGCAGGCAAGTTCAAGGCACGAGCTGCTAATTCTACGGCACGTTTGGGTGCAATGGTGGCCTGTTGTTGCCCTGCTTTGGCGGCTATTTGGGCCACCATACGATTACCCATGCTCACCACTTGCCCATTTTTGAGCGCAAAATTAGCCACCCCATTAAATAGGGGAATGCCTTGGTGGGTTTGTTGTATATAAACATGGGTAACACCACTTTGCTTAGATACATGCTGGCTACTAATAATCCAATTGTTTATATCAGAAGTGCTTAGGTTTAAGTTTTTTTGTTCTTGTTCTAAAAATGCTTGTATAACAGGTTGTACGTCTGTAGATTGACCATAAACCAGTGTGCTCCAGTAACAAAGAAAAATTAAGAGTAAATTGTATTTCATAATGACTAGTACTGTTTGTTGAAAAGGTTGTAGGAACAACTTTTCTATTTAATGTCTAGTAAAATACACTATTTACGGAATATTGATGGGTGTAGCAACATTTATTGATGAGAATATGACAAAATGTTAATAAGCTGTCAAAATGGATGTTTTAAGGCTACATAATAAACCAAACTAGTTCAGAAATCTAAGAATGGGATTTTCAACATTTAATTTATTTGCTTCAACGATTGAGAATTCTTTTAAAACAATTACCTTTGTAATTGTAATCTATTTGCTTAAATTAATTTAGCAATGATGCACAATTGTGTTTTGGGCAATTTATACAGGTAATAAAGCATAGGGATGAACAGCATAGTAACACAACGTTTTATAGAATGTCACAACAAGTTAAAAGCAGATCGGCGAATCCGTTCTAGCCGTCAATTTGCTTTGTCATTGGACTATCTACCTCAAAGTTTGAGTGAGATTTTAAAAAAACGAAGAGATGTTACTATTGAGTTGTTGCGTAAAGCAATAGAGACCTACAAAATCAACCCAGTGTATATTTTTACAGGCAATGGCCCTATGTTTATGCAAGAGGAAATGCGAGAGGATTTTAGAGTTTTAACTATTGTTACCGACTCCCAAAATGATGAGCAAATTCTACATGTACCCATGCCTGCACAGGTTGGTTATGCCTCTGATTTGGGCAATCCCAATTTTATCCAAAATTTACCTTCTTACTCCTTACCCGATTACAAATACAAGGTAGGTACCCATCGTTCTTTTGACGTAGCTGGTGATAGCATGGAGCCTACTTTATTTGAGGGGGATAAAGTCATTTGCAGTTATTTGGAGCCATCTTTGTGGGAAACAGCCGTAAAAAAGAATTATGTTTATGTTGTAGTTACCAAAGGCGAGGTCTTGGTAAAACGATTGGCGGAATACTCCAAAGAGGAAAAAACATTGCAACTCTTTTCTGATAATGCTTATTACGAACCCTTTACGGTTGCCTTGGGCAATATCCGAGAAATATGGTACGTAAGAGCCAAAATTAGTCCTTTCTTGCCATCCCCTCAAAACATCAAAAATATGTTGAGAGAGGAGGTCAGTGACCTCAAAGAGAGCATGGTACAACAATCTACAATTATTCAAAATTTGTATCAAACGGTAGAGGAATTGGCTAATTTGAACAAAAAAATCTCTAAGTGAGAGAAAAAATTTTAGATAATTCTTTTGACCAACTCAACATTTTGGTAGTTGGAGACGTTATATTAGACCATTACCTATTAGGTAAAGCCGAAAGAATTTCACCAGAAGCTCCCGTACCTGTATTGTTGCATGAAGAGGAGCGTTATTGTTTGGGTGGAGCGGCTAATGTAGCTTTAAATATTAAATCATTGGGAGCAACCCCACATTTGCTCTCCATTACAGGAAAAGATGATGGCCAACAACAATTGGTTCAGTTATTAGAACAGGCCGATATTCATCACCACTATTTGTTTTCTGACCCCACCAGAAGAACAACACTCAAAACAAGAGTAATAGCAAGACAACAACAACTTTTGCGTTATGATTATGAAAATACGCATGATGTTGATAAAGTATTGCAACAAGAAATTGTAAAAAAAATCGAGCACATTTTTTCACAAACAAAAATAGATGCTGTCATTTTACAAGATTACAACAAGGGATTATTAACAACATTTTTGATTGAACAAATAATAGCACTGGCCAAAAAGTGGCGTGTTATTACACTGGCAGATCCTAAAAAAGCTAATTTTTTGTCTTATAAACAGGTAGATTGGTTCAAGCCCAATTTGCGTGAAATCAATGAGGGCTTAGGATTAAAAATCAATGAACGTGTACCATCTGTACAAGCATTAAAAGTGGCGGCTGACCAAGTGCAACAGCAACTAAACAACCAGTATACTCTTATTACTTTGGGGGCAAAAGGTTTGTATGCAAGTTCTAAGGAAGAGGCCATTTTGATGCCTACCAAAGAGCGGATAGTAGCCGATGTTTGTGGTGCTGGTGATACCGTAATTAGCGTGGTGGCAGTAGCCGCAGCAGCCCAATTGCAATGGAGGACTATTTTGAAATTGGCCAATATTGCAGGGGGGCAGGTATGTGAATTTGTAGGGGTCGTGGCTGTTAATAAGCAGATGTTGTTACAGGAGTACAAAAAAAAATAAATACAATAAGGTGTTAATGTAAATACTAAAAATCTACCCTTTTACTAGTCAAGGAAAAGTAATTGTTAGTAAATTATTAAGAATAATAACTCACTTTTTAGAAAAAAACACCTACTTTTAAGTACATAATGTCAATCTAGTTATTAGATTTGGCGTTTGCAAATGTGTGAATAGTGCAAGTTTTGCAATTTATTATATTTCTTTATTAAAGTACAAAATCTATTATGGTTAAAATTAATCTTACACGTATTTTAGCGTCGTTTGTAGCCCTATTTATGTTGGGAGCAACAGCAGACGCACAAGTTAAAGTTTGGGGTGTAGGCGCTTCTGTTGGTGCTACTGACGGTGAGTTTGCCAATGCCTTTGTACAGGCAGGTACATTTGCTCCGGGTGACAACCTTACTGCTTGGACTGCTCTATCTGTAAGCGATGGTGGCGGGGTAAACATTCCCGGTGCTGCTTACTGGACACGTAGTACATTGGGGTATTCTCAAGGTGCATACTGGAGTGGTACTACTGCTGTAAGTTCTCCTTCTGCTGCCAATGGTGTTGCTATTTTTGATTCAGACTTCTTGGACAATGGTGGTACCCCCGGTAACTTTGGATTGGGAACTTCTCCTTCTCCTCACCGTGGAGAGTTGATTTCTCCTAGAATCGACTTAACAGGTTATGCTAATACAGCTATTATTGCAGAATTCTTTACATTCTACAGAGACTTCAATGGTTCTAACATGACTGTAGGTTTGTCTATTGATGATGGTGTAACTTGGACGGATTTGGATTTTAAAGGTTCAGTAGCTGATCTTACACAAGGTACTGCTCGTATTTTGTTTCCTAACGTTACGGCTGGTGCTACCAACTTGACTCAATGCCGCTTGAGATTCACGTTTGATGGGGATTACTACTTCACAATCGTTGATGATGTAAGCCTTGAAGTAGCTCCTGCTTTTGATATTGCTATGGGTAATGCTTACACGGCTGGTACTTCTGTATTGGATGCTGGTGACAACGTAAAAGTTGGTGGTCGTCGTAACATTGCTTTGTCTAACTTAGACCCTACAGACTTGAGAGAGTGGTTGTTTGGTGGTAGAGTTATCAACTTGGGTGGTAGCGATATTTTGCCAAGTGCTTCTCCAAGACTACACATGAGAATTGACTACGAAGATGCCTTGACTGGTGCTGTTACTACTGGTGTTTACCGCGATTCTTTGGATTTGGATACTATCGTTGCTGGTGATGCTGAAGGTGTTGTGAATCTTGATTTCATGGACAATATCGACTTTATCATGACTCGTCCAAATGGTGGTGATTATACAGTAGTATATTGGGCTGCTCATACTGGTACGGATGGTGATCCTTCTAATGATACGGTTCGTCACGTATTCACCGTTACTACACAATCTACTACAGGTACAACTAACTCTGCTTATATTTCTAATGCACGTAACAATGCAAACGGAGGTGTAGGTGCTTCAAGAGGTATTTTCCCCGGTGGTGGTCCTTATGCTGGATGGGAATTGGGTACAGTTTATTATTTCCCTAATGGTGGTACAGATACAGTAACATTGGATTCTGTTTCTTTCCGTTACCGTTTAACTAGTGGATTCTCTGGTGCTGCTACTCAGACTATGTTCTGTAATGTATACAAAATGGACGCTGGTCCAAACTCTGGTGGTACATTGAGTGATGGTACTTTACTAACACAAGTTGGTTTGGCTATTGTTCCATTGACTGGATTGGGTACTACTGTAGCTAATGGCGACTATGGCCGTGCTACTATTACAGGTTTTGTAGATGCTGCTACTGGTGCTCCTCTAGGAGCTTTAGAAGATAGTGCTTTCTACTATATCTCTATCCAAACTAAGCCTAGCTTAACTGGTGGTGCTGCTACTTTTGACTTCAATGATGTTCCATGGTTGGGTGCTGAAGATCGCATCAACTACTACATGAACGCTAGTCAAACAAGAACAGACACTATCATCAACCCTTCTCCATTGAATACAGAAGATGCTGCTGGTGCGGTAAGCTGGAACTGGATCGGATTTGGTTCTGATATAGTACCTTCTATTGGTCTTTACATCACTGGACGTAGTAATGTGATTAACGTATCTACCGTTTCGGATATGGAAGGAGCAGAATTAAGCGTTTATCCAAATCCTACTTCTGATGTATTGAACGTAGAGTTCTCTTTGGAAGATGCTGCTGATGTAACTTATATCGTTACCGATATGACTGGTCGTGTTGTTGACCTAGTTCAGAGCTATAACATCACCAATGATGTTCAAAGCATTGACGTTAGCAAATTTGCTGCTGGTATGTACATGATTACTGCTAAGACAGACAAAGGTACTTCTACCAAGCGTTTTAATGTAAAATAAATTCATCGCACTTTTTGAGTGCATACCTTATAAAAGCCACGCTAAATCCGTTTTAGCGTGGCTTCTTTTTGTTTGATATAGATGAGTTGTACTAGAATTAAAATATAAATCAACTACCCATCATCCCCCTCCATAATAGCAGCCTGTTGGCGAATAGACTCTTTGTGAATATTATTAATAATATCCTCTACAAAAGTAGTCGATAGATTAGAAGCCTGCGCCTTGCCAAGAGCCGCCTCACGCACACGCAACCAACGATCAATCTGGAAAATAGCAATATTACTATCACGCTTGTGCAACCCAATCTTACGCACCACCTCCATGCGCTGGGCCAGTAAATCTAGGGTTTGGGTATCAAAATTATCAATCAATTGGCGAAGCTGCTCTATATTCTGCACATAGTCGGCATTATCCGTATCGGGCTGGCGCAAGGTGAGGCTTTGAAGCAATTGATCGAGCCCATCAGGCGTAACTTGCTGTTTGGCATCACTCCAAGCTGTATCGGGGGTGATGTGACTTTCAATCATCAAGCCATTAAAATTCAAATTCAGGCTCTGTTGAGCTACCTCATGCAGCAAATCTCTACGGCCCGCAATGTGGCTTGGATCGCCTACAATTTCCAGATTGGGCAATCGACGCTGCAACTCTATAGGAATTTCCCACTGCGGCTGGTTGCGGTATTTGGGCGCATTATAGACCGAAAAACCACGATGAATTGCCGCAATTTTTCGGATGCCTGCACCATACACTCGCTCAATGGCACCCACCCACAATTCCAAATCAGGATTGACCGGGTTTTTGATAAGAACAGGCACATCTACCCCCTTTAGCGCGTCTGCCAGTGCCTGTACGGCAAAAGGATTGACCGTAGTACGAGCTCCAATCCAAAGCGCACTAATGCCATGTTTGAGAGCGGCCTCTACATGTTGGGGATTGGCCACCTCACAACAAGTCGGCAGCCCCGTTTTTTCTCCTGCTTCCTTGAGCCAAGGCAAGGCTATTTCGCCCAATCCCTCAAAAGAACCGGGCCGTGTGCGTGGCTTCCAAATACCTGCTCTAAGCAAATCAACCCCCAAGGGCGCAATCTGCATACAGGTTTGTAGGACTTGCTCACGTGTTTCGGCACTACAAGGGCCCGAAATCAAAAAAGGACGATGGGGAAAACGCTCAATGCCTAGCCCCCAGTCAACAATGGGTATAAATTCCATGATAGTTATAAGTAAATATGCTTTGGCTAATGAAAACAAAACAATAGAAAGCAGTAAAAGTTGATTAGGGAGCTTGGATTACTTGGTTCAGCAATTCCACTAGATGTTCTCGCTCCGAGCGAACAGAATAGCGTTCTAGCACGGTTTGTCGGGCAGCACGGCCCATTTGCTGGCGCAAAACAGGATTGTCAATAAGTTGTGATAGTTTTGCCACCCATTCCTCGGTAGTAGAGGCCAAAAAACCATTCACACCGTCTTGAATAACCGTTTTGTTGGCGCCCACATTGGATAAAACCGCCGCTTGCTCCAAGGACATGTACAAAAGTCCTTTTAAGGCACATTTACCCTTCGTCCATTCATCATCGGGCAAGGGCATGATTCCTATATCAATTTCGGATAGTTCGGCTACTTCTGTGGCACTCGACCAAGCCACGCCCTGTATATCTAGTTCTTTATTATAATAAGAAGCATCCCCAATCACCTTAAAATAAATACGCTCCCCATAACGCTCTTTTAGAATCTTCAGAGCAGGCAAGGCATACTCAAAATACGGAATGGTCGAAAAACTACCACTCCAACCAATACACACCTGCTCTTTGTTGGTGGGCGGTGTACGTTGGTAATTGTCACTATCTACTACGGTAGGTACCAGGGCTACCTTATCATTAAAAGCACGAGCATAATTGGCTAGATATTCATTCCCTGCAAGAACCAGATGGGAGAGGGCAATCAACTTCTCTGTTTTTTGGGCATCCTTCAGAAAACTCAGTGCCTTATTTCCAGCCGAAACATTTTGCAACCAAATCGCATCATCAAAGTCATACACCAAGGGCGCTTTGCGTGCCAAAACACGCTCAAAAAAGACCGTTCCCAGCATAAATGCCTCGCGTTGAACAAAGACCAAATCATAGCGTTTGGCTTTGAAAAGAAGTAACGTGAGCAATACCAAGCTGCGACACAAAATAAATGCCTTGGCCAAATAATGTCCCGAGCCATAAAACTTAGCATCATCTTGCGCCCTAATTAGATAAAAATAGCTGATAACATAGCCTTGCGCTTCCAAATAAGGCTGGAATTGCTCAAATCGGTAACGTTGAGATGGCGATCGATCGGGGCGATGAAGCCCTACAAAAAGAAGTTTTTTCATAATTAATCGCAAAGCTATGAAAAATATTGGCTAGTGCCTATTTTCTACAAAGCACAATTGTAGACAGCAGGGTATACAGAGGAAATAATTGTACACTAGAGAATGGCCTTTTTGTTCAATGCTTCTACCAAAACTTTGTATCTTGCCTACTCAAAGACTACAATACCAACCATTACTATATTATTGACAGGAATTTATAACAACTATGAGAATTTGCCAATATATTGTACTACTAAGCAGTTTTTTGTATGGTACAAGCCCCTTGTTTGCTCAACCCAAATGGCTGCGTGCTACCTACAGAGATGACCCCGCTACGACTATCTGTATTGGTTGGTCGGGGGCTTTGGGAACGGTTTATTACGACACGACCGACCACGGACGAAATTATACCGCCTACTCCAATAACCACCCTATAGATAGAACCACCACGCACAAGGGCGAAAGCCACTATTTTGCACGATTGAATAACTTACAACCCGGTACAGTTTATTATATGGTTATTCGTTATAATGCCAATGATAGTTCGGACCGCTACTCTTTTAGAACCTTAGCCGATGATCCCAATCAGCCTATTTCTTTTATTTCGGGGGGCGACTCTCGCAAGCAATTGGCGTTTTTGGGTATTGGCGACCCCAATTGTTGGGAAAATGGTTGTAGAGAAACTCGTCAGGATTTGAATACTATTGTGGGCAGAGTGCGCCCCGATTTTGTTGCCTTTACTGGCGATTACATCCGAAATTTTGATATTCCATTTACAGCCGATAGCGAAGACGATTGGCGAGACTGGATGGATGATTGGATGCTTTCTATAGGCCCAGACGGGCGTATTACACCCATTATTCATGCTTTGGGCAATCATGAGGATGCGGTAGATTTGGATCGTTTGTTTGATGTATCGAATACCGATATTTACTACGCAACCAATTTTGGGGGGAGTCTTTTCCGTTTTTATACCCTCAATTCGGAGACCGATGCTTGTACGGATGTTATTCAGAAAAACTGGTTTATCAATGACTTACAACAAAACAGCACCCCCTCTAATACCCCTTATTGGAAAATTGTGCAGTATCACCAACCCATGGTTCCTCATGCCAATTACAACCCAAGAACCGATCTAATTGATTGCTGGGCCAAGGAGTTTAAGCAATACAAGGTGCGTTTGGCTTGTGAATCTCATGCACACGTACTCAAAACCACTTACCCCTTGGTGTACGATACCAGTGCGGCTACTAGTTATAATAATTTGGTACGTGATGATAGCTTAGGAGCGGTATTTATTGGCGATGGCTCTTGGGGTGCCCCTCCACGTACAGCTTATGCCCCCATTGCAGGCGTTACACAAGATGTAGAGCAGGTCAGTGGTTTCTTTTTTATTAACATCAACCAGCAGCGCATCCAAATCAAATCGGTTGTGCCGTATCCAGATAGCATGGTCAATGTACCGCAATTATTGGACGATGACCAAGGTACGCTATTGCCCGCAGGTGTGCCACTTTGGCGACCGCCCAATGGCTCAGAATGTATTGTTATTCCCAATTATAACACTCATACAATCGCTGTGAATGAACCATTCAAAGCCCCAGAAAAGACGGCCTTAGTTGCCCCCAATCCAGCACAAAATTTTGTAACCATTCAATTTAAGCAGCAGCTCAAAGAAGCGGTAACTATAGAAATATACGATGCTCGTGGCAAACGTTGTCAAGTACATCCCAATATTAGCGATCAAAGCTATCAATTGGATGTGTCAGAATTGTGCTCGGGGGTTAATTTTATTAATATTGTAAGCAAAAATGACGTAGAATCACACAAAATTATTGTGACAAAATAAATAAACACAACAAACCACAAAAACTAAGAGTCCCAAGGCTGTTAAGTTCTAATTGTTGATGCTGCAAATTGTAAACCCCGAAGGGGTGGCATTGTTATAGAACACGTTTAAGTGTAGTTTTTGAACCCTGAAAGGGTGCTATTATCGTCTTGTAGGGGTAATAATGACATCCCTTCGGGATTTAAAGGCATTTGATAGGCATTATTACTACTATAATATCACCCCTTCGGGGTTTTCCCAGCAGCATTCAGATTAGTTTTTTCCAGAACTTAACAGCCCTGCCCAAGGGGACGTTATAACCAAGGCAAGGAAAAATTCCTGCCGATTTGTGATATACGATGCTCGTGGCAAACGCTGTCAAGTACATCCCAACATTAGCGATCAAAGCTATCAATTGGATGTGTCAGAATTGTGCTCGGGGGTTAATTTTATTAATATTGTAAGCAAAAATGACGTAGAATCACACAAAATTATTGTGACAAAATAAATAAACACAACAAACCACAAAAACTAAGAGTCCCAAAGGGACGTTATAACCAAGGCAAGGAAAAATTCCTGCCGATTTGCGATTAAAAATAAACATTTGAACAAATACACAAATACATGAACGCCTCCGAACAGGAAAACAAAATGATTAGAGTTGCTTCGTTCAACTTATTAAACCTAGCTTTACCAACAACCGTTTTTTATGGCGATCGGCAATATTCTGACGAACAGTATGCCCAAAAAAAAGCGTGGATTAGACAGCAACTAACCAAAATGGATGCGGATATTATTGGTTTTCAGGAGTTGTTTGATGAGCAAGCCCTTCGAGATGCCGTAGAAGAACACCCCTTGTACAAGGGGGCTACGGTTATTATGGGAGAGCGCAAAGGAGGAAGCCCTGCTGTAGCCTTGGTATCCAGAATGCCTGTCAAGGAGCATCGCATTTATACGGATTTTGTAGAGTTGCTAGAGGTCGAAGATTTGGTTGTTCCATTCAACAAATTTTCCAGACCAATCCTAAAAGTACGGATTGAATTGCGCCAAGGACTAGAAGTTGAAGTATTTGTAGCACACCTCAAATCCAAGCGTCCATTGATTCCAAATGGGGTAGACCGCCACGATGCGCTTGAAATTTCAAAAGGCCAAGCACGCTCCTTGTTGTTGAGAGCAGCCGAGGCCAACGCCTTGCGTACCATTCTAATGGATAGCTTGGAACACAGCGATACGCCCGTCATTGTATTGGGCGATTTGAACGACACCCATACGTCGGTTACTACTCGTATTATTTCGGGCGATGCGCCTCCTCGTTATTGGCCCATGGAACACAAAAAGAAAGTTTGGGATACCTTGTTGTATCATGCTAAAGATATTCAAGCCCGCCAATCTTCGCAAGATGTTTATTATACCCACATCCACAATGGACATTACGAAAGTTTGGATCACATCTTGGTCAGTCAAGAACTGGTACGAGAAAACCCCAATCGTATAGGACGGGTTATTTATGTCAAAACATTCAACGACCACATTGTAGATCCGACATTTATTTCCAATCCCATCAATCCCTGTGAATCCGATCACGCCCAAGTAGTAGCAACCATAGAATTGGATTAAGCGTAGTAGTGGCGTATAGCATACGCCAACGCATACGCCAACACATACGCCAACACCAAACGACACCCAAACAAAGAGTCCTGTAAAGGCGTATAGCATACGCCTCATACAGGCATCCAAATAAACCAAACATACCACACAAAATAACATCAACAATTATGGCACTAACAGAATCCAACATGTTAGATCTAGGCGTAGAAGCCCCCGATTTTGCATTGCTCGACACCATTACTGGAAAAGAAATCAGCTTAGAAGACATCAAATCCGACAAAGCCACAGTAGTAATGTTCACTTGCAACCACTGTCCTTATGTCATTCACATCAACAAAGAATTGGTTCAATTGGCTACAGAATATCAAGCCAAAGGCGTGGCATTTGTGGCCATCAGCTCCAATGATGTAGAGAAATACCCACAAGATGGGCCCGAAAAAATGAAAGCATTAGCCGCAGCCGAAGGCTACCCCTTTCCCTATTTGTACGATGCCACGCAGGTCGTAGCCAAGTCCTATGACGCTGCCTGTACGCCCGATTTTTATGTTTTTGATGGCGAGATGGCCTTGCGCTATCGGGGGCGTTTGTGTGCCTCTAGGCCCAATACCGATGTACCCGTAACAGGCGAAGATTTGCGTGCGGCACTCGATGCCTTATTGGCTGGCAAGCCCGTTAGCGACAAGCAATATCCCAGTGCTGGCTGCAACATCAAGTGGAAGTAGGAGCGCATTCCTTCCGAACAAAGAGTCCTGAAAGGACGACATAAAAAAAGGAAGGAAGCATTCCTTCCAAAAGAAAAGGACGCAGTCCTTCCAAAAACAACACCAAAATGAAACAACACACACTAATCATTCTGACCCTATTCCTCCTACTATCCTGCAACAACGAAGCCCCCAAAGACCACCAGCCCCAACTATCCAAGGAAGACCAAGCCCTAATTGACAACATCAAGGCACTAGACCCTGTCACCTTAGAGCCACAAGCCGTATTTGACCAAAGCCAACTAACCAACAATGCCTTGGGATTGTGCGCCAAGTTCAAGAGTTTGAACAACTTTGACCGAAGAGAAGTATTCCAAAAACTAGAACCCTTACTCCCCAATTGCCCCACAGAGTTGGGCGACAACAACCGCACCACCGCCAATTTTGACGAAGCCGTGCAACTAATGTCCTACAGCGACTTGATAGAACTATTGGGCGAACCCAATGAAGCCACGCCCAATGGGGCAGTCGCCTATTACCTCACCACCGACGAAAGCTACAAAGTAGTATTTTTACGCAATGCCCAAGGAGTGATGGCCTGTCGGTATTTGGAAACACTGGGCTAGGCATCCATCTGCACCCGCATCTTGCCCGTCAGTAGTTGCTGCATCAAGCCTTTTTTGAGTAGTTGGTATTGGTCTTTCTTTTCTTTTAGAATAGCTAGTTTTTCGTCTACCGTGGAGAGGATGTTGGCTATTTTTTGTTGCTCTTGGAGGGGGGGGAGTGCTACAAATGTGTTTTTAATTGTTTTTTGATTTAGAACAACTTGAGCTTCTGCTAAACCTGCTATTTTTTGCTTCCAATTAGGTTGAACTAAACTTGAACCAAGCATAAAAGCTAAAAATGCTGGATTAAAGTCCTCAGATATTTTTAATCTTAGCATGTTGTCAGAAACCATTAATTTTTTTCTAGGATCATTAACATGAACAACAACACCAACTCTTTTTCTTGGGCCAACTCTTGTTATTAATATATCATCTAGATTTATTTCCAACTCTTCTCTTGGTTTTAAATAATTAGGAAGCTTCTTGTTTTCGTTTGGATTATATCCATCCCAACTGATAGATGTTGTTTTTAATGATCCCCATTCCCCTAAATTAGCTGCTTCTACTAAGCACTTAGGACTCCAACCACTGCTCATTTGAATTATATAGTCTGAAAACCTCACCACCGCCCAATTCGCAGGAATCCTTCCCAACTTAGACTCCTTAAATTCGGTATGCCCAATTCCCTTGGTTAACAACTGCTGCATCAGCCCTTTTTTGAGGGCTTGAGTGGCTTGGATTTGGCTTTGTATTAGGTCTATTTTTTCATCTACGGTGGAGAGGATTTGGGCTATTTTTTGTTGTTCTTTAATAGCAGGAATTATTAATTCAATTTTGGATAAATTGCCTTTAGATATACCCAAAACAGAGGCTCCTGTTGCTATTCTCTTTAGTGATTTTAGTACTAGTGGGGATTTTAATAAATAGGGTCTAATTCCATTTGTTGTAATTCCCTTTTTATTTCTCAAAACAATAGTATGAAGACCTCCAATAATGTTTTTGTGTAATACATTTTGGAGTTCAATACAAGCTCCTACACCATCTAAGTCTTCTGAGGCATCAGCTAGAATTAAATCTCCTTCTTGTAAATACTCTATGTTACTTCCTAATTCTATATCAGAATTAACTTGTGGGAGTTTTTCTAATGCTGTATTTAAAATTACGTATTTAAAAGTAGAATGAATATCTCCATAATGAATATAATATGCTCCTCCATTCTCATAAGTAAGTTGTGCTCTCGATAGAGATTTAGTTTTAATAAAATCAAAAACAGAGTCAACCCTCACCACCTCCCAATCCTCAGGAATGACCCCCAACTTCGTTTTTTTATACCCTTGTTTCACAGCCATTATTGTTCAATAAGTTGATTAATAAATACATCAATAAGCATGAAAGCCACGCCCCTCCACTGCTTGCGCTCTCAAGCCATCAGGCACCTCAAATCGGGGGCCAAAACGGGCGGCAAAATCATCACACTCGGCTACAAACTGCTCCATACCCACATAATCTATATAAGAAAAGACCCCACCCGTATAAGCAGGAAAACCAAAGCCCAAGAGCGAACCCACATCGCCATCAGTGGCCGAGAGCAGCACCCCCTCCTCCAAGCATCTATAAGATTCCAAGGCCATAATGTGCAAGAAACGTTTGCCCAGCAGCTCGGCCGAGTACAAACCCTCTTGGGTGGGGAAGAGCTGCGTCAGGCCCTCCCACAAGTGTTTTTTGCCCTCTTTGGGGTAGCTATAAAAGCCTTGCCCTGCTTTTTTGCCAGCTCGGCCATGCTCCACGGCCATTTTTTCCAATACCTGCACATAAGTTTTGATTTCGGCATTGTGCGTAGCCTTGGTGGTTTGCAGAATACGGAGGGATAAGCTTAGGCTAATTTCATCCGAAATAGCCAGTGGCCCTACGGGCATTCCCACCCGTTTGGCAGCATTCTCAATGAGCGCTGGGGCAACGCCCTCGTGCAGCAGCAAGCCCCCTTCTCTGGTAAAGGTAGAAAAGACACGCGAGGTAAAAAATCCACGACTATCCTTAATAACAATAGGCACTTTGCCGATTTGGTGTACATAAGCGAGGGCTTTTTTTTTGGCCGCTGTGCTGGTTTGTTCGCCCATAATAATTTCTACCAAGGGCATTTTGTGTACAGGCGAGAAGAAATGCAGCCCAATAAAACGACTAGGATGATTGGTAGCCGCTGCCAATTCTGTAATGGGCAGGGTAGAGGTATTGGAGGCGAGCAAGGCATCAGCTTTTAGAGCATCATCTACTTTTTGGAGAATTTCTGCTTTGAGCTGGGGAATTTCTGGAATGGCCTCTATAATCAGATCACAAGCCTGCATATTATTAGTAGTATCTGTAGGGGTGATTTGGTTGAGAATGGCGGTGGCCTGTTCGGGGCTTTTTCTTTTTTGGAGAATGGCTTTTTGTAATAATGCTTGGCTGTGCTGCTTGCCTTGTTCGGCTTGCTCCGTGCTAATATCTTGCAACTGCACTTGAATGCCTGCTTGGGCCGAAACATAGGCAATACCTGCGCCCATCATGCCAGCACCCAATACCCCTATTGTCTTGACAGGGGGCAGCTTGCTGCTTGCACCCAGTTTTTTGGCAGCATTAATAGCAAAGAAAGTGGTTCTAATCAGATTTTGAGCTTCCTTAGAATACAAGGCTTTGATAAAATAACGTGCCTCCACTTCTAAACCTCTATCCATGGGCAATACCGTGCCATCATGTATACAACTGAGGGCATACTGAGCACTCGGATAATTGCCGTGGGTAGCTTTACGCAAATTGCCAATCGCCCCAGTCATGGTCATAGCCCCTACAGGCGACAATACGCCCCCTTGGGGCATTTTATAACGTTTATCATCCCAAGGCTGCACCGCACGCCCTTTTTCCAAAATCCATTGTTTGGCTACGCCAATTAGCGCCTCCTCTTCGCTCACCAAAGCATCTACCAAGCCCAACTGAAAAGCTTGCTTGGGCGAGCGCAATTTGGTTTGCAGAATATGCTCTATCGCTTGTGGCACCCCAATCAGGTGGGTCAAACGTTGAGTGCCGCCACCGCCGGGGAGCAAGCCCAGCCCTACTTCGGGCAGCCCAATTTTGAAGGATTTGCTCGACAAGGCAATCCTATAATGACAAGTCAGCGCCAACTCATAGCCGCCACCCAGCGCATTGCCATTGATAGCCGCCACCATAGGCTTGCCGCCTTGCTCCAATGCCCTAAAGGCTTGGTGCATAGACATTATACGCTCAAAAAAAGCTTGCTTATCAGCAGGAGGCGGCAAAAAGGCACGCAAATCAGCCCCTGCCATAAAATCCCTGCCCTTGGCCGTCACAATCAGCCCTTGTATTTCGGGTTGCTCCAACAACATTTTGGCTGTAGCCAAATAATGCTCTATAAATTCAAAACTAAAAAGATTGGTAGGCGCGTTTTTTTGTTCAATGGTAATGAGAGCAATATTATCGGCTACACTAGTGGTCAAAAAATCAGAAACAGGCATGAATTTAAGTAATTAGATGACGTTGAAAAAATGGAAATATTGAGTGCTTAGACACGCAAAAAAGAATAGAAACTGGCAATCAGCAAGGCAATAAACAAACTGCTCACAAAAAATACACTGGCAATGACTAAGCTATTTTGAATGGGCGACCCATCTATAGTCATGAGCAATAGTTGTGTAACTGTTGCCCCCAAGGCAAAGCCCGTCCCAATAATCATCAATTTGGGCAGTCTTTTTTCTTCCTGTTGAGGCGGCTGCCATTGATTATAAACAATCATACTGGCAAATAAGAAAATGGCCATGAGCGAAAAAGGGGCAAAAATAGAGATAAATTCTTCCGTTTGTTGTGCATCATAATTTTGATACCAATCCAATACACCTGTCAGCGTACCAGCCCAAGTTAGACCCACATAGAGCATACCACCCAGTGCGCCTATTGCTATTTTTTTTATCATAATAATAATTGAATAATAAAGAGCCTTACACCCGCTCAATAATGGTAGCAATGCCCATGCCCCCACCAATGCAGAGGGTAATGAGGGCGGTTTGCTGGTCACGGGCTTCTAGCTCGTCCAAGGCTGTACCCAAGAGCATGGCCCCCGTGGCCCCCAATGGATGCCCCAAGGCAATAGCCCCACCATTCACATTCGTAATACTATGGTCTACGCCCAAATCATCCATAAAACGCAAGGCCACAGCAGCAAAAGCCTCATTGACCTCATACAAGTCAATATCACTTTTTTGCATCCCTGCTCGTTGCAATGCTCTACGGCTGGCTGGGGCAGGCCCTACCAACATCATGGTAGGATCGGTGCCATAGGTGGCTACCGATTTGATGACGGCTCTAGGTTTTAGGCCCATTTTCTGGCCAGCCGCCTTGCTGCCAAGCAGTGCCAAGGCAGCACCGTCTACGATAGCCGAGGAATTGCCGGCATGGTGTACATGCTCAATGCGCTCTAGTTCGGGGTATTTGTCCAAGGCTACGGCATCAAAGCCCCCTTGGCTGCCCATTTTGGCAAAGGCAGGATTTAATTGCCCCAAGCCCTCTAGGGTAGTCGAAGGCCGTACATTCTCATCCTTATCCAAGACCAATAAACCATTGATGTCGTATACAGGCACAATGCTTTTGTCAAATTTATGGGCTTGCCAAGCCTGTGTGGCACGTTGTTGAGAGGTCAAGGCAAATTGATCCACATCTTGGCGAGAATAACCATATTTGGTGGCAATCAAATCGGCCGAAACCCCCTGAGGCACATAATGCCCTTGCAAAGCAACAGCCGGATCCATGGCAATAGCCCCGCCATCGAGTCCAATCTTGACCCGAGACATAGACTCTACACCGCCAGCCAACATCAATTCATTGTAACCAGCCTTGATATTGGCAGCAGCTTGATTGATGGCTTCCAAGCCCGAACCACAAAAACGATTGAGGGTGACGGCTGTTAGGTGGTCGCCATAAGCAGCTTGTTGGGCGGCTGTTTTGGCGATATTGGCACCTTGATCCATCACTTGGGTCACGCAGCCCAAGATCATATCCTCCACCAAGGTGGTATCCAAATGATGACGCTGGCGTAGGGCATCCATAAGCCCCACAGTCAGTTGGGTAGCAGTAGTGCCAATCAAGGCCCCTCTTTTATTGCCCTTGCCACGAGGGGTACGCAAAGTATCATAAATGTATGCTTCCATACGTATGTTTTGAGTTTGTTTAGAACATGGCAACCTTTTTAGTTGCGTTTGTTGCTGCTCCAATATACTATTTTGTTGTTCAACTGTCGGTTTTTGCTGATCTATATTTCTAGTTGGGCAGCACAGAAACAGCAGTAAGCTTCTAAAAAACTAGGAGCTAGTTTTTAGAGTTGTAGTAGAGTGCTTATATTGTCCAAATAATCGAGATAATTCTACTATAATTTTATACTAAAACCTATTGATTGGGCGTTTGAACAACGGAATAATAGTAATTGGTATCCTGTCATTTGATTAAACAACATTCTTATTATGAAAACAACTATTACTGGATTAAAATACTTTTTTGCAGTCACCTGTATTGCTTTGATATTTTCGGCTTGCGACCCCTGTGAGGGCGTGGTTTGTGATTATGGTACTTGTGGCAATGGAGTTTGTGTTTGTGAAGAGGGCTATGAGCGCAGAGATACCGAATGCTTGCCCATTAATGAGCGTTATGTCAATCCTGAGGATAGTGCTGTGATTGCTACTTATGTGGTCATTGATGCCAATGGCGGACGACGTGCCTACAACAATATTGGTTTTGTATTGCAAGCATCTAAAGATGCACCTTACAGCTTTACCTTGACCAATTTCAATTTTCTCAATGATAATAATATAACATTTGAGATTAGCCCAACCAATTACTCCCTCTTGGTTCCAGCTGATGTTACCACTGCTATAGGCAAAAACTATGCTTGTGAAGGTAATAAAACAGATAATGCTGTTAATTTAAAGATTACGGACACGGCCACCCAATTCACCTATCTCATTACTTACCAAAGAGTACGCTAAGTTGTTTTGTTATTATTGATGGATGGGTACGATTGATGCACCAATTAATAACAAGTATTGATGTATACAGGTAGCTACATTAAAGGTAGTTGTACTTTATATGCTGGTGAACAATGTCATTAGAAATGGCGATTGGGTCATAAAACAGCAGAAAATTGACAATTTTCAAACAAAACCTTAGCATTAGCTGTTTTTTTCACAAAAATAGCTTAATATTATAAAACGAAATGAGGGCTGGTCGTTGCAAGACCTAAAAACTACTTTTCAAAACAGTATAATTATTCTCTATTTCTTAATCATTCTCACAATTAATTTATTGAGCAAAAACATTTACTCTACATGAAAAAACTTAACTTTTTGATGGCACTGATGATTGGTGCTGCAGGCTTATTAGTATTACAAAGTGCTTCTGGTGGACGTGCTGCTTCTGGTGGTCAAGATAGAACAGGTTCTCCTGTAGCTAATGGCACTTGTTCTGCATGTCACAGTGGAGGTAGTTTCTCTGCTGCTGTATCTGCCACTGTCACGGATGCTGGTGGAAATACGGTTACTACTTATGTTCCTGGTCAAACGTATACGGTTACTTTCTCTGTAACAGGATCTGGTGCTAGTGGCTATGCTATGCAAGCAGCTATATTGGATGCCAACAACGCCAATGCTGGTGATTTCTTGTCTAATAGTACAACTAATACACAATTAACAACAGTTGCTGCTAGTGGAATTGAGTACTTGGAGCATCAAGGATTGCAAGCAGCAGGTAGCTTTGTTGCTACATGGCAAGCACCAACTGCAGGTACAGGTACTGTAACACTTTATGGTGTTGGCTTGGCTGCTAATGGTAATGGTGGTACGAGTGGTGACCAAGTTACTTCACCTATTCAACTAGCATTAACTGAAGATAACAGCACGAATGTAAACAACATCGAAGGCGAAATTGCTTTGTTTGATGTTTATCCAATACCCAACCAAGGTAACTTTACCTTGAAAAACAACAGCCAAGAAACTGATTTCCAATTGCAAATTGTAAACATGGCAGGACAAGTAGTTGCTGCACAACAATTGAACCTAGCTCAAAATGCTACTCAAACATTGGATTTCCCTAACTTGGTTCCCGGTATGTATACGGTAGTATTAGAAGGTGCAAATCTACGTCAAGTACAGCAAATGATGGTAGCAAAATAATCAATTTGCTATTGAACATATCAGTGTAACTAATACACTAACTTATAATAGTCATCTCTTCCCAAAAGCAAGAGATGACTATTTTTATATTTGGCCTATTTATGGTCTAATAGGTTACTTATTGGTACGTTTCTCCATTTATAAGTAGGTGCAAAAAAGTAACCGTACACTAAAAAATGAGAAATTTTTTCTCAGATCGAGGCACTCGCTATGCGATCTGACTTATTTGATACAGTGTATCAAATAATCAGGTAACAAAGCTGTAACGGGTTACAGCGCGTATTTCCAACGATGAACCGAGGCTCTGCCGAGCTCATAAGCGAAGCGCACTAGCTGGGGAACCCCGAAGGGCTCACGAAGTAAAAAGAATCGTTTTTTAGCCCGTTTACTTTTTTAAGACTACTTAATTATATCCTTTCCCAGTTACTAAACAAAACTCCCAAATAATAAAACCAACCTTGAATAAAGAAAACACCTGCATTTAAGCCAGTTTATTTTTTTACTTTGGCTATTATTCAATACTTTTTTTTATATTTCTGAATAGCAAGGCTCTTGTAGTATAAGGATAAATCCAAGTCACAATTATAGGATAATTTCACAAAAAAAGAACAGGAAAGCCTGATACAATGTAACTGTATCTTTCGTTATATCTACAAAGTACAACAGCATAAAACTATTTTCGGACACAACAATTGAATCTATGAAATTAAGATTTCTTTACTTTCTAGCATCTTCTTTATTGTTATGGTATGTGTTGCAAAGTAGCCGAACAGGCGCAGCAGCAACATTCGGTTTGGACAGGACAGGTAGTCCTCTTGCATCAGGACTCAATTGTGGTGCTTGTCATAATGGCGCTTTTAATAATGCCGCCTTGGCAATAGTAGTAAAAGATGCTAGTAATCAGGTGGTGACCGATTATGTTCCTAATGATACGTATACCGTAGAATATATTACTACCAATCAGTTTGGTTTTGTGCATGGCGTACAAGGGGTGGCACTAACCCCCACTAATGCACAAGCAGGAAACTTCTCTAGTCCTATAGCTGGTACTAAGATTAGCTCACTCAATGGTAGGCAATATTTAGAGCATTCAACCCCTGCACTTGCTGCAGGTGGATTTACCTTTGCAGCAACTTGGACCGCCCCCGGAGTTGGGACAGGTTCTGTCACATTTTATGGTTCAGGAGTAATTGCCAATGGAAATAGTGCAACAAGTGGAGACGACCCTATAGCACCAGTGAATTTGGTACTGCCAGAAAGAATTGCAGCCTCTATAGATTATGCACAAGCTACTTATTGCCAAAATGATTTTGATCCTACCCCCACTCAATTGGGGGTTCCCAACGGCACGTATACAGCAAGTCCTGCTGGTTTGGTTATTAATTCGAGTACAGGGGAAATAGATTTGAGTGCTTCGGCCTTGGGAACGTATACGATTACTTATACGTATTCGGGTGGTTCTACAACCGATCAAGTTACTATTATTGTTGCGGATGATGCTACTTATAATTATTCCTCCAATAGCTTTTGTGTTAGTCAACCTGATCCTACCCCCACTATTACAGGATTACAAGGTGGTTACTTTTTGGGGAGTGCAGGTTTGTCTATTGATTCAACCACTGGAACTATAGATATTAGTGCATCAGCACCAGGGACCTATACCGTAGGCTATTTTACCAATGGCCCTTGTCCAGCACAAGAATTTACCACTATTACCATTACCAATAGTACCAATGCTTCTTTTTCATATAGTAATGCAAGTTATTGTCAGAATGGAACAGATCCAACCCCAACAGCCGCAACAACAGGAGGAACCTATACCGCTAATCCTAATGGCTTATCCATCAATTCTAGTACAGGACAAATAGATTTGAGTGCCTCTACAGCAGGTAGTTATACTGTTACCTATACCACAGGAGGTTCTTGTTCCAATAGTTCTACTGAGGCTGTTGTCATTAATGCTACTGATAATGCAGGATTCGGCTATGCACAAGCCAGTTATTGCCAAAATGCGGCCGATCCGACCCCAACGATTGTTGGTTTGAGTGGTGGCACGTTTAGCAGTACGGCAGGTTTGTCCATCAATGCTAGTACAGGGCAAATAGATGTGAGTGCTTCTACCCCCGGTAGTTATTCTGTTACGTATGCCACCAATGGCACTTGTCCAAACACGGCTGTTCGGTCTGTTGTGATTAATGCTTTGGATAATGCTTCCTTTGCTTATAACAATGCTAGTTATTGTCAGAATGGAGCCGACCCCACGCCAACAATTACAGGGAATACAGGCGGTACCTTTAGCAGCACGGCAGGTTTGTCCATCAATGCGAGTACAGGGCAAATAGATGTGAGTGCTTCTACACCGGGTAGTTATTCGGTAACGTATACTACCAATGGAGCTTGTCCAAATACGGCTGTTCGGTCTGTTGTCATAAATGCTGTGGATAATGCAGGGTTTGGCTATGCACAGGCGAGTTATTGCCAAAATGCGGCCGATCCGACCCCAACGATTGTTGGTTTGAGTGGTGGTACGTTTAGCAGCACGGCAGGTTTGTCCATCAATGCGAGTACAGGGCAAATAGACGTAAGTGCATCTACGCCTGGTAGTTATTCGGTAACGTATACTACCAATGGCACTTGTCCAAACACGGCTGTTCGGTCTGTTGTCATAAATGCAGCCAGTAGTGCTAGTTTTGCTTATTCCGCAGCTAGTTATTGTCAGAATGTAGCCGACCCCACGCCAACAATTACAGGTAATACAGGCGGTACATTTAGCAGCACAGCAGGTTTGGTTATCAGTGCGAGTACAGGGCAATTGGATGTGA
>CAYULH010000035.1:31559-42732 GCA_964445645.1 uncultured Aureispira sp.
CCAATGGAACTTGTCCAAATAGCAGTAGTCAGTCTGTGGTAATAAATGCAGCAGGGACGACTAGTTTTTCTTATTCTAATGCTAGTTATTGTCAGAATGTAGCCGACCCAACGCCAACAATTACAGGCAATACAGGCGGTACTTTTAGCAGCACAGCAGGTTTGGTTATCAGTGCGAGTACAGGGCAATTGGATGTGAGTGCGTCTACACCCGGTGCCTACACGGTGACGTATACAGTAACAGGCACTTGTGGTAGTGTGAGTACACGAAATCTGACTATCAATGCCGTGGATGATGCCAGTTTTAATTACAGCCAAGGTTCATATTGCCAAACCGATGCCGACCCCACGCCAACAATTACAGGATTAGGTGGCGGAAGTTTTTCTAGTACAGCAGGTTTATCTATTAATACGAGTACAGGACAAATAGATGTGAGTGCATCTACCCCCGGAACGTATACAGTAACTTATGCTACCAATGGAACTTGTCCAAATAGCAGTAGTCAGTCTGTGGTAATAAATGCAGCAGGTAGTGCTAGTTTTTCTTATTCTAATGCTAGTTATTGTCAGAATGTAGCCGACCCTACACCAACAATTACAGGCAATCAAGGAGGCATCTTTAGCAGTACGGCAGGTTTGGTTATCAGTGCGAGTACAGGGCAATTGGATGTGAGTGCGTCTACCCCCGGTGCCTACACGGTGACGTATACGGTAACAGGCACTTGTGGTAGTGTGAGTACCCAAAATGTAACGATAAATGCGTTGGATGATGCCAGTTTTAATTACAGCCAAGGTTCATATTGCCAAACCGATGCCGACCCCACGCCAACAATTACAGGATTAGGTGGCGGAAGTTTTTCTAGTACAGCAGGTTTATCTATTAATACGAGTACAGGACAAATAGATGTGAGTGCATCTACCCCCGGAACGTATACAGTAACTTATGCTACCAATGGCACTTGTCCAAATAACAGTACGCAAACGGTAGTTATTAACGCAGGCACTAGTAGTAATTTTTCTTATTCCGCAGCTAGTTATTGTCAGAATGTAGCCGACCCCACGCCAACAATTACGGGAACTTCAGGCGGCACGTTTAGCAGTACGGCAGGTTTGTCTATCAATGCCACGACAGGGCAGGTAGATGTGAGTGCTTCTACACCGGGTATTTATACTATTACGTATGCTATAACAGGGGCTTGCCCTAGTTCTAGTACCCAAACCTTGACTGTATCGACGGTAGACAATGCCAATTTCAGTTATAGCCAAGGTTCTTATTGCCAAACTGATCCCGATCCTGTGCCAACGATCACGGGTTCTACAGGAGGCAATTTCTCTAGTGCGGCTGGTTTGTCGCTCAATACAGTTACAGGACAAATAGATGTGAGTGCCTCTACCCCCGGTACTTATATTGTTACCTATACTACTACTGGTAATTGCCCCAACAGTAGCACCCAAACGGTAGTGATAAATGCGGCAGGAAATACCAATTTTTCTTACTCGGCAGCTAGTTATTGTCAATCATCAACCGATCCAATTCCAACCATAATAGGTAATCAGGGGGGAACTTTTAGCAGCACGGCAGGTTTGGTGATTAATGCCAGCACAGGACAAGTTGATGTGAGTGCTTCTATAGTAGGCAGTTATACGATTACATATACGGTTGCGGGTACTTGTGGTAGTGTGAACACCCAAACTTTAGCCATTAATGCCGTAGATAATGCCAATTTTGCCTATTCGGCTGCTAATTATTGCCAAACGGGGCCAGACCCAACGCCAACTATATCAGGGGTGAGCGGTGGTACGTTCAGTAGTACGACAGGGCTATCGTTAAACACTACAACAGGGCAGATAGACGTGAGTGCGTCTACCCCCGGTACTTATATTGTAACGTATACGACCAATGGTCTTTGTCCAAATAGTGCATCCAGAACTGTTGTGATTGATGCAGCAGGAAATGCCAGTTTTGTCTATTCTGCTAGTAGCTATTGCCAATCATCTACTGATCCTACGCCAACCGTATCTGGCAATCAGGGTGGGACGTTCACTAGCACGGCAGGTTTGGTGATCAATGCGAGTACAGGGCAAGTAGATTTGAGTGCTTCTACAGTAGGAACGTATACCATTACCTACAGTCTTGGAGGGGCTTGTGGCAATACGAGTACACAGACCTTAACCATTAATGCCGTAGATAATGCCAATTTTGCTTATTCGGCTGCTAGTTATTGCCAAACCGACCCAGATCCCACTCCAACTATATCAGGGGTAAGTGGTGGCACCTTCTCTAGTTCAGCAGGTTTGTCCTTGAATGCAACAACAGGACAAATAGATGTGAGTGCCTCTACACCCGGAACCTATATTGTGAGTTATACAACCAATGGTGCTTGTCCCAACAGTGCATCTAGAACAGTTGTGATTAATGCTGCTGGAACTACTAGTTTTGTCTATTCTGCAAGTAGTTATTGCCAATCATCTACTGATCCTACGCCAACCATATCTGGTAATCAGGGTGGGACGTTTAGTAGTACGGCAGGTTTGGTTATCAATGCGAGTACAGGGCAAGTAGATGTGAGTGCCTCTACACCGGGTACGTATACTATTACATACACCATTACAGGCGCTTGTGGCAGTGTAAGTACACAAACATTAACGATTAATGCAGTGGATAATGCTAATTTTAGCTACAGCCAAAATAGCTACTGCCAGACCGATGCTGATCCTACCCCCACAAGGTCGGGTTCTACCAGCGGTTTGTTTAGTAGTCTGAATGGCTTGGCGCTGAATGCTGGAACAGGGCAAATAGATGTGAGTGCGTCTACCCCCGGAACCTACACCGTGACTTTTACCACCAATGGCGCTTGTCCAAATAGTGCAACCGCAACTGTTGTTATCAATGCAACAGACAATGCAGGTTTTGCTTACTCAGGCAATAGTTTCTGTCAGAATGCAACGAATCCAACTCCAACCATTACAGGATTGAGTGGCGGAATATTTAGTAGTACAGCAGGTTTGGTTATTAATGCAAATACAGGACAAATCGACCTGAGTACTTCCACCTTGGGGAATTATACCGTAACGTATACGACCAATGGCCCTTGTCCTACAAGCAGCACACAAAATATTGTTATCAATGCGGGGACCAATGCAGGATTTGCTTATTCTAATACTAGTTATTGTCAAACTGATCCAGACCCTACTCCAACCATTACAGGTAATACAGGAGGGGCATTTAGCAGTACGGCAGGGCTTGTAATTAATGCAGCTACAGGACAAATTGATTTGGGGGCTTCTACAGCAGGAACTTATACGATAACTTACTCAATTAGTGGTGTTTGTCCTAGTTCTTCTTCACAGTTTATTACCATCAATGCTTCGGGGGGAGCCAGTTTCAATTATAGTAATAGTAGTTATTGCCAATCAGCAGCTGACCCAGTACCCACTATAACAGGTACAACAGGAGGGACGTTTAGTAGTACTCCCGGTTTGTCTATTAATACAACTACAGGGCAAATAGATGTAAGTGCGTCGGCTTTGGGAACGTATACTGTAACCTACACGGTTGGAGGAACTTGTGGTGGTTCTAGCACGGCTAGTGTAACTATTAATTCTATTGATAATGCCAACTTTAGTTATAATACGGCTACGGCATGTCAGGGAGGAGCCAATCCAGTAGCAACGCTGGCAGGTACACAGGGCGGAACTTTTACGGCAAGCCCAGCAGGTTTGACCTTGAACCCAACTACTGGAGAAATTGATGTAAATGCTTCGTCATTAGGTACTTATACTGTAACCTATACTACTTCGGGTAGTTGTTCTAACAGCAGTACACAAACCATTGTGGTGAATGCCTTGGATGATGCGAGTTTTGTTTACTCTGCCACCAGTGTTTGTACCAGTGGGTCAGACTTGGTAGCAGCAGTATCAGGGGCACAGGGTGGAACCTTTACAGCCGTTCCAACAGGGTTGTCATTAAATCTTGCTACTGGATTGATTGATGTAAGTGCTTCATCAGCAGGGACGTATGTGGTAACCTATACTACCAATGGTATTTGTTCAAATAGCGATAGTATTACCATCAATATATCTGCACCAGACAATGCCAGTTTCTCTTATTCTGCAAGTACCTATTGTCAGAATGTGACCGATCCTGCACCAACTATAGCAGGTACTACAGGAGGAACGTTCACGGCTAGTCCAACAGGTTTATCCATTAATGCTACAACAGGAGGTATTGATTTATCAGCTTCTACAGTGGGTACGTATACGATTACCTACACCACCAATGGAGCTTGCCCCGACTCAAGCACACAATCTTTGTCTATTATTTCTGCCAATAGTGGAGCTTTCTCTTACAATTCAAGTGCCTACTGCCAGAGCAATTCTACCGATCCCGTTCCAACGATTACAGGAGCTTCGGGTGGTGTTTTTGCTAGTTTAGTACCGGGCTTGGCAATAGATTCAATTACAGGAGAGATTGATTTGAGTGCTTCAGCTTTGGGAAGTTATGTGGTTACGTACACGGTTACTACAGGTTGCCCCGATGTTGGTTTCTTTGTGGTTAATATTTTGGCGCAAGGAGTAGTTAATTTTGGTTATACCGATACAACTATTTGTCTCAATTTTGGCAATCCTACTATTCCGCTTCAAAGTGCAACTACTGGAACGTTTAGTGTAAGCCCTTCTGGTGGTTTGGTCTTTGCTGATCCAATTACAGGAGAGGTAGATGCCGCTGCATCTACACCGGGGGTATACACCGTGCGTTATACTACAAGTGGTACTTGCCCAACTACACGTTCGGTAACAGTAACAGCCGATATTTGTACCAATATTACACAGTTAGAAGATGCTGCCAATTATAAGTTGTATCCAAATCCAAATACTGGACAATTCTTATTGGAATACAAAGGAGCAGACAGGGAAGTGGAACTAGCCGTTATGGATGCTTTAGGCAAGGTGGTACATTATCAGGAAATACAACTCAGTACCCATACAGCCGAGCGTATTGATTTATCCAATATACCATCAGGGGCTTATTCTGTACGTTTGCAGAGTGAGCAAGGGCTGAGTGTTATTAGAATGATTGTAACAAAGCCTTAGTGCTGATTGATTTATAAAAATTATACTCAAAAAGGGTCATTTCTTAAAAGGAAGTGGCTCTTTTTCTATTGAAGAGCAAGGTGTTTTTTATCTTTGCATATCTTGATTCATTCAACCAACACCACCTATATGATAGCTATTGGTCAATACAATTTGTTAGAAGTAGCACGCAGCACCCCTCATGGGCTGTTTTTAGAAGATAAAGAAGGCAATTCTGTTTTATTGCCTGGTAAATTTATACCAGAGGGTGTTGCTGTGGGCGATATGTTAGAAGTATATGTCTACAAGGATAATAATGACCGTCCCATTGCTACTACACAAGAGCCTGCTTTTACGTTGTATGAATGTGCCTTCTTAAAGGTTTCGGATATTAATGCTCATGGTGCTTTTGTCAATTATGGGGTAGACAAGGAATTATTGGTGCCGTTTAGAGAGCAGAAAGAACCCATGCAATTGGGCAAATCTTATTTGGTGTATTTGTATTTGGACGGTCAAACCGATCGCCTAACAGGCTCGACCAAAATAGCACAATTCTTAGATGATGATCCAGAGGATTTGGAAGAAGGCGAGGAAGTACTCATTACAGTATGGAAAACCAGCGAGCTAGGCATCAATGTCATTGTTAACAATACCTACAAAGGATTATTGTATCACAATGAAGTATTTCAACCCCTACAGATCGGCGATCGGCTGACGGCCTACATTGCCCAAATTCGCCCAGATGGCAAGTTGGATATTCGTTTAGACAAAGATGGTTATAGCAAGGTAGAACCCAATGCCCAGAAGATTTTGGACTTGCTAAAACGGCGTGCAGGCTTTATTTTATTAACCGACAAAAGCAGCCCCGAGCAAATCAAGGAGCAGCTAGGAATGAGCAAAAAAACGTTCAAGAAAGCAGTAGGAAGCCTTTACAAGCAAAAACGTATACAATTAGAGGACAAAGGCATTCGCTTGTTGCGTTAAGGGTTTTTTTTGAGTGCTTGCAATTGCTGTGTCAAGAGCTGATACACGGCCAAATAATCGGGATATTGTTGCAATAAATTCTCGTGGCGTTGGATGGTTTCCAAATCCCCACGCATGGCTGGCCCTGTTTGTACATGGCTAGGAGCAGCGCGCTCCACTTTGTGGACGGTTTCTTGTATTAATGGCAACAACAATTCAAACGGCAATTGATGCTCGGCGCAGATACGCTCTGCTATAGAAAATAGATAATTGCTAAAGTTATTGGCAAAAACGGCCGTAAGATGCAGAATGCCTCTTTGCACATCATTGATGCGGTACACATTAGGGCAGATACTACTCGCCAAATCAACCAATACCTCTTCTACAGAGGGCTGGTTGCCATAAATACAAAATGGCAATTGCTCAAAATCTACCGCTTGTGCCGCCGAAAATGTTTGCAAAGGATAAAAAATGCCATAATTATCAAAATGCCCTTTAAACACCTCGCTAGAAACCGAACCAGAAGTATGCACGACCAGTTTCTGGTGCTGGTTGAGAAACGAAAGTTGTTGGGTAACAGCGGCCGTTGCATCATCCGTGATAGCCAGAATATACAAATCGGCGGTTGGCTCTATGTCTTCTAGCCGATTTACCCCTTGGCTTTCGACCAAACTAGACAAGGTCACTGCCTTAGAAAGTGTGCGACTGAAAATTTGAACAATAGTATGGCCACAGCCATGCAGACGCTTGGCCAGATGGCTGCCCACATTGCCTGCTCCAATGATGCTGATACTTGAAATCATATTCTTTGAATCGTATTTTTTCCAAAAATAGCCTTGATTAAGAAATAACAATACTCCGTGTGTAGGGTTGTACGCAAAGGGGTAGATTGCTGGGTTTCTACCCCAAAACGCTGGATTTGCCCCTTGATGCTTTCTTTTTTGAGTCCTGCCCCTCCAAAGGTAAGCTGAAATTGCTCTTGCCTTAGTATACGTTCAAAAAAAGCACGAGAAACACCATAATCGGTAAATGGAAACGCAAAAACACGATGCGGCAACTCAAACTGCCGCTCTAATAGCTGTTGACCCTGTACAGTTTGAGCTATTTGTTGTTCTAAAGATAATAAATTATAAGTAGGATGGTTTTGGCTGTGGCTGCCAATGTCAAAACCTTGGTCTAATAACTGCTGAATTTGAAGCGTGGTCATATAGGGTTGCGCTCGTTCCAGAAAATCATCAAACGAATACCCCAAGGCAGTAGCCAAATCATCCAATACGGCTTGTTGCGGCCAACGCACCGCCAACAAACTCTGCTTAATGCCCTTGAAAGGAAGTTGATAATGAGCGAGTTGCTCTTGAACCAATGCCTGTTGAGCCGTTGTATTATCCCGAAGCAACTCAATGAGAAGGCTGGCTTTGTAACGAAACATCAAAGCCTTATTATCCATAAAATCGCTATTGATAAAAAAAGTAGCAGGAACGCCCTTTTGTCGGAGAATAGGAGCAATAACAGTAGCACATTCGGACAAACCATCATCAAACGTCAATAAAAAACTTCGCTTGGGGAGTGGCTTTTGCTCGTAAGTGTGTGCTAATAAGGTAGATAAATCAATAGCTGTGTAGTGCGCCAACAAGTAGTCCAAATCCTGCTCAAATGTAGGAATATCTCTTACTTGGTACAAATGCTTGATATGAGGCAGGGTTTGATTGCTTACCGTATGATAAAAAACAGGCAGGCAATATTGGCGGCTACAAAACTGTAAAAAAGAGAGTGGTAGGTAACTCGAAATAATATGCAAGCCAGCTATTAATTGATCTTTAAGCATGGCTTTATGCCTCTTTTTCGCTTCCTTGAAGCGCAGCTTTGGCCGCTAAATGCTTGGCGCAGGTAGCTCTCCCATTAAAAACAGCCCCTTCGTCAATTTGTAGTTTTTGATAAACCATATCCCCCTCTACAGCAGCTGTACTATGTAGGTGAATGGTGTTTTTAGCAGTAATATTGCCCTTCACACGTCCTTTGCAAATCATACTTTCACAGTTGACTTCTCCTTTGATTTCAGCTTGTTCAGAGAGTACAATACGTCCAAGACAGTCCACATTACCATTAATAATTCCTTCTAGACGAATATTGGATTTTGCATTAAAATTTCCTTCAATAGTGGTGCCCTTTGCAATATTACAAACCTCTAATTCTGTTGTATTAACAGAACCATTTTTGCGATCATTTGTATCGTTTTTTCCAAACATAAAGTGGGGACGTTGTTATTTATGAATATGAAAAGCTTTCTTTTTTGCTTATGAGTGTTTCAAGTTAGGTTTGAGGACACCAAAGATAACAAAAAACGAGTAAGGAAGTAGAAAAATTGCTTTAGTAGCTTGATTTCTTTTTGTTAGGGGACTATTGTAACAATAAAAGATAGAAGTGTTAATAGAAAATAGAATAGGCATCATATTTTCGGAGCAACTTTTGTGTGAATTATTTATGTTGGTAAAATAACTATGGTGTTAAGCACGTTATTACCTAATAGCTAGTGATTTAGTGTATTGTATATCGTGTTTTGTATTATAATCCGTAAAAACAAAATCAATGAAAAGAACCTTACTTATTCTATTCTTATTAAGCAGTAGTTGGTTGATGGCTCAACCCAATTTTAATAATGTTATCAGTGCCTTGCGATCGGGGGATGTTGCTAGTATTGGAAACAATATGACAGAGCAAGTAGAATTGACCATTGAGGGAGAGCATAGAAGCTATGCACAAGCACAAGCATTATCAGTAGTAGCGCAATTTTTTGAGCAAAATGCCCCTAGCAATTGTAGTTTGGTACACCATGGAGCTGCTAGGGATGGTGCTTCTCATTATTGTATTGGTAGTTTGACGGCTGGTGGCAAGAAGTATCGTGCCTATATCTTTTTTAAGAAACTCAACAGTAGCTACAAAATCCAAGAAATGCGAATAACACAGGAATAGAATGGACATACTCTAGTCTCAAAATTATAAAAGCGTTCCAAAACTAGTTTTGGAACGCTTTTGTGGTTGAGGTGCTAAAAAGCACGCATCAATGTCGACTAAGCTTCGGCAGCATCGTCAGCAGGAGCATCAGCTGTAGGTTCTTCTGCAACTTCTTCAGCAGGAGCTTCTACTTTTTTAGGAGCTTGTCCAAAGATTTTCTTACGACGAGCTTCATTGGCATCAGCAACTTGTACTTTACGTTTTTCGACTTTTGCTTCTTTAGCATCGAGCCACTCCTGTAATAGTTGATCTGCTTTTTCTTGGTCCATCGCACCCTTGGCTACACCACGTTGCAAGTGTTTTTTGTAGTACACTCCTTTGAACTTAAGAATAGCACGTACTGTATCAGTAGGTTGTGCTCCTTTCATCAACCAATCGTAAGCAGCATCGCGATCCAAATTAATGGTAGCTGGCACTGTTAATGGGTTGTAAGTACCCAATTTCTCGATAAATTTACCATCACGAGGTGCGCGCGCATCCGCCGCTACAATGTGGTAGAAAGGTTTCTTCTTGCGTCCATGACGCTGTAAACGGATTTTTAAAGCCATTTTTATATTAACTTTTTTAGTCAAAAATACCCTGCTTCGCCTGATAAACAAGTAGCAGGATTTTTACAAGTGGGGCAAAGATACAAAAAAGCTTTTGTTAGGCAAGCAATAATAAGACTCTTTCTTTTCTTAAAATAATTAACAGCCTATTAACGGCAACAATCAGGCATAGTATTGGTGATTCTGAATGCAAAATCCTTATCTTTCTACTATACAATCCAGTAAAGTAGTTGGTTGTATGGACTAAAAATAAAAAAATGTTGAAGTATTTAATAAGTTGCTGTTTGATTATAAGCAGTGTATATGTTGTGTTGGCACAAGGAATCAAATTTGAAAAAGGAACTTGGGAAGCGGTGTTGGCCAAAGCAGAACAAGAGAACAAGCCTATTTTTGTAGATGCCTATACAACTTGGTGTGGCCCTTGCAAGTGGATGGCTAAGGAGATATTTACGCAAAAAGAGGTGGGGGCCTACATCAATGCACATTTTGTAGCCTACAAAATGGACATGGAAAAAGGCGATGGGCCTGCCTTTGCTGCAGCCAACAAGGTCAATGCTTTTCCGACTTTGTTGTATTTTGATAGCCAAGGCTTGTTGTTGCACAAAGCTGCTGGCGCACGCAATGCCGAACAATTGTTGAAGTTGTGTGAAGATGCTATGGATCCGACTAAGCAAGTAGGGAGTTATCACAAACGCTACAAGGATGGAGCGCGTGATGGTGCTTTCCTAAAACAGTATGTAGATGTATTAGCCGAAGCAGGAGAGGCTTTTGAGGAGCCTTTTGATTTGTATTGGAAAACACTGACAGAGGAAGAGAAGCACAGTGAGGAAATGCTGGCTATGTTGGCCGGAATAACCGCAGAGTTTTCGGATATAGAGAGTCCTTGGACGAGTTATTTTTTAGAGCATAGAGCCGATTATAGCAAAAATGTGGAGGAAGTGATTGTAGATTATTATGCCCTGCAAGCCTATATTTACAATACTTATTATTTGGCTCAAATGGAGGAAAACGCTGAAACCAAGGCAAAGATTGAGACATTATTGAGCTTATTTCCCGAAGCTCGCCCAGAGTTTAAGGCGCGTTGGGATTTTTATAGAGCAGCTTTAGAAACGCCGCCTAGTGTGAATAAGATAACCCGTTTGCGAAAGCGCTATTTGAAGGTAACGATAGATATGGACGAGTTGGATAGAATTGCCTACGAGGTTATTACGGAAGGTATTGAGAACAAAAAAGAATTAAAAGAGGCCCTAAAATATGTTACTCGCTCCGTAGATACCTATGCTTGGCACAACAACCTATACATTCAGGCAAAAATCTTATCTAAGTTGGGCAAGAAAAAAGAAGCCATTAAAGCTGCTGAAAAAGCATTGGAAGAGGCGCAAGCAAGAAAATTGAATGAGGAAGGTTTAGCTCCTATCAAAGCCTTGCTCCGAGGTTTGGGGGCTCTAACAGAAGAATAAGCATAGTAAGCCGTTAGTTAGGGTAGGGCTGTTAAGTTCTAAATTTAGGTGCTGTAAATTGTAAACCCCGAAGGGCAGGGCTGTTAAGTTCTGAAAAAAGCTAATTTGAATGCTGCTA
>CAYULH010000036.1:0-40465 GCA_964445645.1 uncultured Aureispira sp.
TTCGGGATTTTTTCAACAATATTCGGAGGTGTTTTCCAGAACTTAACAGCCCTGCCCTTCGGGATTCACAAACTTAGCGTTAACTATAATCTAAATTTAGAACTTAACAGCCCTGCCCTTCGGGATTCAACACTCGCACCATCAATAATTAGAACTTAACAGCCCTACCTTTCAGGACTCTATGCATAGAGTCCTGAAAGGACGTTATAATAGAAGAAAGGAAAAATTCCTTCCTCGCACAAGGGAAAGGGCGGTATAATTCAACCCCCAACCAACATAAAACCCCATTCTTTTCGTTAAAAGGTTGTATATTGTCTCAACTGTCTAATGATGTCAGTGAAAGAATAGGGTATAACAGATGCCCCAACTTTGCTTTATAAAGAAAGAAACAAACGCTTATGTGGAATCATAGACCACTCTTAATACTGAGCCTTCTAAGTGCCTTATTAACAATTGGAAGCACGTTAACCGCTCAAGTTACCTTAACTGTAAGAATCAACAGTGGAAGTTCTACCACCACTTGTACCGATGGATTTTTTGGAGGTGCCCCAGAGCCACATTGGCGGGTAGAAGTGGACGGGCAAGGCTACATCACGTATCCCCGAAGAGGACTCTGTTTTACCGATGCCCCTAATACACAATATTCAGAAGTATTCAACTGTAGCAATCGCTATCCTGCTACCTTACCTGTTTGCTTGCGTGCCTTTGAGGACGATGGAGGGGCCTGTATTGTCAATGAAAGCTGCTTGGAACAAATCTGCCAAAATTTTGCCACCCCAGCACCCGGCAATACCCTCAACTATACCCTTTCTGTCAATGGTTCTAGCACCGCCACAGTCAATTTTAGCATCACCGCCACAGGTAGCTTTAACCTTCCCGGAGGAGCTTACAACACCATTTGCAATGCTGTCAACTTAGGCACCCTCAATTCTAGCAGCACCATTGGCAATAGAAATTTGAGTAATTATGGTAATTTTTGTGCCGATAATGTGGGCGACCCCAATCCTTGGGGCAACAACAATGACCAAGGGGTTTGGTTTCAATTTACCACCAGTGCCAGCCCTGCCGCTGTTATTGATATAGAGGCACAAAGCGACCCTCAAAACCTTGGCAATGACATAGATTTGCAATTAGCGATTTACGAATCCAGCAATGGCACTTGTTCGGGTACGCTTACACGATTAGATGAGAGTTACACAGGCTTAGGACTGCTCAATGACGAAGATTTATCCGTGAATTGTTTACAGCCCAATACCACCTATTTTATTTTAGTAGATGGCGAACGCACCAATGTTATCAACACGGGTGGACAAGAAGGTTTTTTTGGAATACAAGTCGTGGATGCAGGCGTATTGCAAGCTGCTGATGAAATTTGTGATGCAGAATTCCTGGGGCTCGTCCCTGCTGGTGGAGCGGTTGCCACCCCCAACCTGAGCCGTTCCAATGTCTGTGCCACCAACATCAACGACCCCAACCCCGGCGCATGGGCATCAGACCAAACCGTTTGGTTTCGTTTTCAAGCACCCCCTACTGGTCACGTTATTATAGAAGCCGATAGCGATCCATTACTTCCCCTATCCAATGACCCTATTGATTTGCAATTAGCTCTTTATGGTACGAATAACAATGCTTGTACAGGTACTTTAGATTTTATTGCCTCCGAATATACGCCCGGTTTGTTTGGGGAGGATTTGGATGTGCGCTGCCTCACTCCCGGACAAAATTACTGGATTTTGGTGGATGGTTCGCCCCTCAATGTGGATGGTATTTTTGATATAACGGTGCGAGATGGCGGCATTCCACCTGCGCCCAATGACTTGATTTGTGATGCCATCCCATTGGGCGCACCTGGTAATGGCGGCACGGTAGGACTCAACAATCAAAATAATTATTGTGCAGACAATATCTTTGAACCCATTCCTAGCAATTGGGGCAATGACCAAGGCGTTTGGTACACCTTTATTGCGCCCCCTTCGGGCAAGGTCGAAATTCGCCTAGACAATGGCAACATTATCACGGGCGACAATATTGATTTGCAAGTAGCTGTATACGATCTTGCAGGGGCTACCTGTACAGGCGTACCTACAGAACTCCGCTCCGAACACGATGGTATTGGGGTGGTTTGGGATGAAACCATGGAAGTAGAATGCCTAATACCGGGACGTGAATACTGGATTTTGGTCGATGGCGAAGGCTCTTTGATTGACCCCGATCTGCAAGAGGGGACTTTTGATATTGAGGTGTTTGGCGACCCGCGCGATTTGGCTTCGCCTTATGATGAGCCTTGCAATGCCTTGGCATTGGGCGACCCCACAGGGGGTTCGGTGGGCACTAGCCCCATTACCAATCATGGTTCTCAAAATAATTTCTGTGCCGATGCCGCAGGCGAACCACAGCCCTCTGGTTTTACGGCCGACCAAACTGTTTGGTATACCTTTGTTGCGCCCTCTACGGGCAATGTGAACATTACCTTGACCTCCGATGCTGTGCTTGGTGGCGTTGATCCCATCAACCTACAAATTGCCGTGTGGGAAAGCCCTAGTTGTAATGGGCCTTGGCGTGAGGAAGTGAGTGGCGATGACTTGATTTATGATGTGGATTTGGATGTATTTTGTCTAACTCCGGGGCAAGTGTACTATGTGCAAGTAGATGGCGCACCTCCAGCCATTTTAGGCGGAGAAGAAGGTTATTTTGATATTAATATTACAGAAATAGCATCCATACCAGTGGCCCCCAATGATTCTATTTGTAATGCCATTGCCTTGGGCAATCCCTTTGCAGGAACCGTGGGTGTCACCAATCAACAAAATTTGTGTGCCGATGATTTGGGCGACCCCAATCCTTCGGCCTTTGGCACTGACCAAACCGTTTGGTACAGCTTTACCACCCCCGCTACGGGCGGGCCATTTGCGGTAGATATTGATGCCAATTCTAGTTTGCCTTGGCCTTTTGGCAATAGAGATGCCATTGACTTGCAAATTGCGGTGTTTGAGTCTAGCAATAATACCTGTACAGGCGTGCTGACCGAGGTAGAAAGCAGTTATTCGCTCCTAGATTTGTTTGACGAGCAAGTGAATGTAGCTTGTTTGGAGGAAAACCGCACTTATTTTGTAATGGTCGATGGCTCTTTCTTGGATGTGCAAGGTTATTTTGATATTTCTATATCTGCCGCCACCCCTGTTCCCATTCCAACCAATGACCTCATTTGTCAACACGAAGATTTGGGCACCGTACCCATTGGCGGAAGCCTAAACAATGGTATCAATTATTACAATTTCTGTGCAGATGTAGAGCCGGGCGAACCCAGCCCTTTTGGAATCGAACAAACCGTTTGGTTCTCCTTTGTCGCCCCCAATCACCCCGGTCCCAATGCTACGGCCAATGTGACCATTTCGGTAGAATCTGACCCTGCCAATGTGGGCAATAGTGTAGATTTGCAATTGGCGGTGTATGAATCCAGTAATAATACTTGTACCGGTGCCATGACCCTGCTAGAAGATGGTGCTGATGATCCTGCCTTTAGTTTTGATGCCGATGTCAGTGTCACCTGCCTCTACCCCGGTAGACGATATTGGGTGCAAGTGGATGGTTCTATTATCAACCAAGAAGGCTATTTCCAAATAGAAGTGCAAGACGATGGCGCAGGTTTCCGTCCGCCTTATAATTTTATTTGTAATGCCGAGCCGCTAGGCGTAGTTCCCAATGGTGGCAACATCAACAACGGGGTCAATTATACCAATTTGTGTTCGGATACAGAACCCGGTGAACCTACTCCCAATGCCTTCTCTATTGATAAAACGGTTTGGTTTACCTTCACAGCTCCCGCCTCTGGTAATGTGACCATCAATGCCCAAAACGACCCCAACAATATAGGGGACGAAATTGATTTGCAATTGGCCTTGTATTATTCGGTTAACAATACTTGTTCTGGGCCGTTCTTAGAGGTAGACAGCGATCATGATATTTTTAATAAAAATGAATCCCTAACCGTTGATTGCTTGGAAGGTGGCCGTTTGTATTTCTTGCAAGTGGATGGCTCCAATGGGGCCTTTGGGGATGAAGATGGATGGTTTACCCTAGAAGTGCGAGATGATGGCGGCACTAGTAGTTTTCCTTATAATAATAATATTTGTGATGCCTACAATTTTGGCATACCAAGTGCGCCACAAACCCTCAACAACGAATCGAATGAGTGCGCCAATGTAGAATTAGGCGAACCCGGTGCAGGCGGTTATGCCACGCATACCGTTTGGTATCAATTTGTAGCCCCGCCCTCTGGACGGGTAGAAATTGAGGTAACATCTAGTAATATTTTCTTGGGCATGGATCCTGAAGTGCGCTTGTTTTCTTCTAGTAATAATGCTTGTACAGGCAATTTATCCCAAATAGAAAGCTCCAATTTACCCACCGCACTCATTCCAGAAAACATTGAAGCAAGATGCCTCATTCCGGGCAATACCTACTTCATTCAGGTAGATGGTTCGGGTTTGGTTATTGAAGGACAATTTAACATTACCATAGAAGACATTTTTCCAAATTATGGCACAGGGCTGGCAGGCGACCCAGAACCGAGCAACAATGCTTGTGACAGTGCCATTACGCTCCCTGTACAATCCCAATCCTGCCTCAATGCTTCGGGCACCTTCTCCAACCTCAACTATGGTTATCCTACCATCACCTACAACCCTGCTTTTGCACAGGGCTGCGGGGGCAATTGCGGGGCCACTTGGTATCAATTTACCATGCCTGCTTCGGGCAATGCAGTGATTGAGGGCGATGATACAAATATTGGTGGTGGAATTATTGGCGACTTCTCCGATTTGGTGGTGGTTGCCTATACTGGTACTTGTGGCAATCTCACGCCGATTGATTGTGACCAAGGTGGCCTAACCAGCGATGTATCGTTCCAAGTAGCGGCCGCCCCTGGCACCACTATTTGGCTGCAAGTGTTTAACGATGATGGAGACGACGAAGGCGAAGAATACCTATTGTGTATTTCCGAAGGTTGTGGTTTTGATGATTGTTTGAATGCCTTGGCGGTGCCCATGCTGCCCAATGTGCCTTACTGTTTTAATACAGCAGGGGCCAATGGCGAAAATGTCGCTGGTGGAAGTGCTGGTTATTTTGAATGTTCAGAAGGCGACAACCCCGAAAACTCTGTTTATTACTACTTTGTATCGGATTGTAATGGTAGTGATGTTACCTTGAGTGTCATTAATGCTGTTTCTAATGGTAATTGTATTTTGGGTATTACCCCTACTGATGGTTTTAATATTTCCTTATTCCAAGATGCCACTCCTTGCGATAACAATCCCGATACCTTAGTAGATTGCCAGACCTTTACTTCTTGCGATGTACAGCCCGTCAACTGGTCGCAAACCTATACAGGACTTTCTCCCAACACGCCTTATATTATTCAAATTGATGGTGGTTTTGGTTCGCTAGGTGGCGACAATGTGGGCGAAATTATGATAACCACCACCACCGATCCAGTGGTCACGCCTGTTTCTACCCCACTTTCTTGTTCGGGGCTCAATGATGGAACGGCTTCGGCTGTTACCCAAGGCGGCGTTGGCCCCTTCACCTTCTTGTGGAGTAATAACAGTACAGATTCTACCGCCACCAACCTTGCCGCAGGGCTTTATTTTGTGACCGTTACGGGTAGCAATGGTTGTTTTGATACGGCTAGTGTAGTGGTAGGCAACAGCACGCCTTTGGTGGCAACCATTACGAGTTCTACCGATGTTAATTGTGGTAATAATTGTAATGGACAAGCTTCCGTAATAGCCTTGGGTGGCTCCGTAGCGACCAATTATACCTATTTGTGGAGTGATTCAGCCGCCCAAACAACGGCTACCGCCAGCAATTTGTGTGCAGGCACGTACACCGTTACCGTTTATGATGATAATGCTTGTTTTGATACGGCTACGGTGGTCATTACAGCCCCTGCCCCAATTGTTATACAAGTAGATTCAACAAGAACCATTGCTTGTAATAGCAATTGCGATGGGCAAATCAGTCTTTCAGCTGCTGGCGGAACGGTTCTTGGGGCTTATCAATACAATTGGTCTACAGGAGCTACCACAGCACAAATCAGCAATTTGTGTGCAGGCAGCTATACCGTTACAGTGGCCGATGACAATGGCTGTACCGATACCTTAACCGTTGTATTAACCCAGCCCAGCAGTGTCACATTGGCCTTGACCCAACAAAGCAATATTGCCTGCCATGGCGATAGTACAGGCAGCATTGTCGTGATTGCCAACAATGGTACTCCCAATTATACCTATAATTTGTATAATAATACAGGACTAGTCAGCAGCAATACCACCGGAAGTTTTGGCAATTTGCCAGCTCTAGCCTATGGTGTTTTGGTACAAGATGACTTGGGCTGTACCGACTCTATAGCCGTACAACTTACCGAGCCACTGCCATTGGCACTAAACTTAGTCAGTTCTAGCAATATCAGTTGCTTTGGAGCAGCCGATGGAGCCATTACCGTACAAGGCAGTGGAGGCACTGCGCCTTATAGCTATTCCTTGGATGGCATTAATTTTAATACCAATAATAGCTTTAATAACCTCACGGCTGGGCCTTATACCATTACTGTTCGGGATAGCCTCAATTGTAGCACTACCCTTAGCCTCAATCTCACCGAACCAGCAGCAATCATTCTAACCAATAACAACCAAAGCAATGCGAGTTGTGGTGCTTGTGATGGTACGGCTACGGTGGGCGCTAGTGGTGGTGTAGGCACACTGACCTATCTTTGGACCAGTGGTGAAACCACCCCAACAGCTACAGCCCTGTGTGCAGGCAACAATACCGTCACCGTTAGCGATGCCAACGGCTGTGCCGCTACCTTAACCTTTAATATTGGTAATGCTAGTGGATTTACTGCTAGTGCCAGTATAGATCAAGCGATTGGTTGTTTTGGCAATTGCGATGGTGCTGTAAGTGTGAATGCGCCTGTTGGTGGAGGCAGTTTTAGCACCCTTTGGAACACAGGAGCCACGACTGATAGTATTGATAATTTGTGTGCAGGCACTTATACCGCCACCGTCACCGATGCCAACGGCTGTTTTACTATCCAAAGTATTAATCTAATAGCACCCGATAGCCTCGCTGTACTAGCAGCCACCTTGCAGGATGTTTCCTGTGTGGGCAATGCCGATGGGCAAGCTACTGTTACCATCACTGGAGGCACAGGGCCTTACAATATTTTGTGGGATGATAATACAACCAATGCCACCAATACTACCCTTAATGCAGGCTTACACAGTGTCACTATTACAGATGTCAATGGTTGTTCGGCTACAGCCAATACTACTATTGGCAGCCCAACACCACTCAATATTAGCATACAAAACACCACCGCCTCCAATTGTGGAACTTCGGGTTGTGACGGCACGGCTACAGTAGTAGTGACGGGTGGACAAGGTTCTTATACTTATTTGTGGAATAATGGCAATACCAGTCCTACACCCAATGATTTGTGTCCCAATTTCAATAGCGTCACCGTAACAGATGGCAACGGCTGTACCATTACAGCTAGTGTACTCATTCCAGCCAATAGCTCGCTCAATTTAAGCCTGATTGCAGCAAGCGAACCGAGTTGTTTTGGTGGCTGTGATGGCAGCCTGACCGTTTCGGCTTCGGGAGGCAATACCAACAGTCCGTACACCTTCCAATGGGATGATCCCAATGCTCAAAATACCGCTACAGCAAGCAATTTGTGTGCAGGAATATACCGTGTCACGGTTACTGATATTGACGGCTGTACCGCAGCAGGCGCATTTAGCGTCACTCAACCCGATAGTATCACCATAACGTTAAGCCCAACAGCAGCAAGCTGTGCTGGGGTTAGCAATGGCAGCATCAGCAGTCTGGCGCAAGGAGGCACGAGTCCTTATAGCTATTTGTGGAGTTCGGGGGCGACTACAGCCAACCTAAACAATGCCGCAGCAGGCAATTACACGCTCACGCTCACGGATGCCAATGGCTGTTCGGCTCTTGCCAATGCTACCATACTAGATGCCGATTCATTGATTACCAATACAAGCATTCCCACCCCTTATAATGGGCAACAAATTTCTTGTGCCAATGGCAACGACGGGCAAGCTTCTGTGACGGTCACGGGTGGTACTGCACCATACAATTATTTGTGGATCAATGGCGATACTACCCCCAATACCACAGGCTTGCAAGCCAGTACTTATCCTGTTACCATTACAGATGCCAGTGGCTGTTCTACAATTGATAGTGTTACGCTAATGCACCCGGATCAAATTATAGCCAATACGCAAGTTATTTCTTTTTATAATGGTTATAATACTAGTTGTTATACCAGCAATGATGGGGTGATAGTAGCTACAGCAACAGGTGGCACAGGCAGCTACACTTATCTGTGGTCGGATGGACAAACAGGCGATACGGCAACCGCACTCAATGGCGGCACCTATGCACTCACTATTACAGACATCAATGGCTGCTTTACGGTAGTTACAGACTCTCTTGCTGCACCTGATTTATTGGAAGACACTATTGTTGTTGACCAAACTGTCCGTTGTTTTGGTGGTAATGATGGTGCTGCCACTGCTATTCCATCAGGAGGAATTGCACCATACAACTATAACTGGAGCACAGGCAGCACGACTGCCACTGCCAATAACTTAGCCACAGGCTGGCATTTTGTTACCATTACCGATGTTAATGCTTGCTCACGAATAGACAGTGTTTACATCAGCGAACCCGATGCGATTGTTCCTAGCCTCAGTGCTACACCAACCAATTGTGCCAATAGTGCCGATGGTTCGGCTACAGCCACCGCCACAGGAGGAACAGCACCGTATCAATTCTCATGGTCTAATACTGCTACCACTGCTACTATCAATAACCTCCGTGCAGGAATGTACCTCGTTACGATTACTGATGCGAATACTTGTACAATAGTAGATAGCATTGAAGTGACGGCACCTACTCCTATTTTGGCTACAGCCCAACAAACACAAGCTATTAGTTGCCCCGGAACAGCCGATGCAGCCGCTACGGCTACCGCCACAGGCGGCACAAGTCCGTATAGTTTTGTATGGTCTACTGGAGCTACTACCGCCACTATTCAAACACTGGCAGCAGGCAGCTATCAAGTAACTATTAGCGATAATAATGGCTGTTCTGATACGGCTAGTGTGGTGATTGGTGATCCCGCTCCATTGCAAGTAAGGGCTGCGGCAGATTTGATTTATAACGGGCAAGCCATTAGTTGTGCTGGGGCGGTTGATGGACAAGCCACGGTTACGGTTGCTGGTGGTACAAGTCCGTACACTTATTTGTGGCCCGATGGACAAACCACCGCTACAGCTACAGGTTTGGGTGCTCAATTGTATTGGGTATCGGTAACGGATGCCAATGGCTGTTCTGATACGGCTCAAGTACAATTGACAGCCCCAACACCCTTGCAAGGCTCGGCTGCGGTTACGGGTGCTATTGCTTGTGCTGGGGGCAATGATGGTACTGCTGTAGCCACTGCCTCTGGAGGTACACAGCCTTACAGTTATGCTTGGAGCACAGGCGACAGCACGGCCACTACCACCACCTTAACCGCAGGTAGCCACCAAGTTACGATTACAGATGCCAATGGTTGTTCGGTTACGGCTAGTGTCAATTTGGGCGAACCCAATCCTATTGTCTTAATTAGCTCGGCTACCAATGTGACTTGTTTTGGTGGTAATAATGGTACAGCCCATGTCATTGCCCAAGCAGGCACCTTGCCTTATACCTATTTGTGGTCCAATGGCCAAACAAGCAGCACCGCCACCGCTCTAACGGCTGGTGTTCATTATGTAACTGTAACCGATGCGAATGGCTGTTCTCAAATAGATTCTCAACGCATCACACAACCTAGCCCCATTGCTATTGCATTTAGCAATATCATTGATATTGATTGTGTTAATAATCTAACAGGCTCGGCTACGGCTACGGTTACGGGCGGTGTAGGCACTTATCGTTACCAGTGGAATGGAGTGCCCAATGCTACCGCCACAGCTACCAATTTGCTGTATGGCTGGAATGAGTTGGTGGTATCGGATGCCAATGGCTGTACACAATTGGATTCGGTCTTTATCAATACGCCCAATCCTATGACTACTACTGCTATTGGCCTAGACGCAGGTTGTTTTGGCGCAACAGATGGCGAAGGTGCTGTGACAGTGGCAGGCGGAACGCCCCCCTATCAATACTTGTGGTCTACAGGCGCAACCAGTTCGGCTATCAACAATCTGGGTGCAGGCATTTATACGGTTACGGTTACGGATAGTATTGGTTGTTTTACTGTAGAAACCATTGTAATTGGTCAAAATGATCCTTTGCAGGCACTATTCTCACAAGTAACCGCACCTGATTGTAATAATGGAACGGAAGGCTCTATTACAGCGATAGTGCAAGGGGGCTTGTCTCCTTACCAATTTACTTGGAGTACAGGCCAACAATTGGTAGACAGCAGCAGCTCTACGATTAATAATTTGGGAGCGGGCAACTATTTCTTGATGATTACCGATCAAGAAAATTGTTCTACTACACTAGATACCAGTATTCTTGATCCTGCACGTTTGTCGGCTATCGCCAAAGGCTCTCGATTGCAGTGTTTTGGGGATAGCAGTGGTATTATAATCGTGGTAGCTTCGGGCGGAACAGCCCCTTATTTCTACAGCCTGAACGGCGGGCCGATGCAGAGCAACGGCAACTTTAGTAACCTAAGCGCTGGCTCTTATAATATTGTAGTGAATGATGCTGGTGGCTGTGTATTTACGACTTCTGCGGCTGTTACACAAGCGGATTCTGTGCTGCTAGAGGTTACTGCTGACCAAAGCATTCGATTTGGGGAAACGGTTCAGTTGTATGTGCGTTTACCCATCAATGCACCTATCAATCCTGTGATTACTTGGACACCAGCCAATGGCTTGAGTTGTACCAATTGCTTACAGCCTATTGCACAACCCTCACGCTCTACTTTGTATACCGTCACCGTTACAGGGGCTGATGGTTGTGTGAGTACAGCCGATGTTTTTGTGGAGGTAGATAAGGATAAAGGTGTATTTGTGCCTGATGCTTTTTCGCCCAATGGCGACCGTACCAATGATGTGTTTATGTTGTATAGCTCGGGTTCTGTAGAGGCGATTGAGGAGTTTATGATCTTTGATCGTTGGGGGGAATTGGTTTGTGTACACAACAATGTACAACCCAATTATCCAGCTTATGGTTGGGATGGCAATTTCCGAGGTCAGCAGATGAATGCAGGGGTATTTATTTACTATATCAAGGTGCGTTACTTTGATGGCACTACAGAAATTCTCAAAGGGGATGTGACCTTGATACGATAAAGTTGATTGAATTTTTATGGCGAGGCAATAGTACAAAATACATATTTTGTACTATTGCTTTTGTAGAAACAAGTACAAGCATTTAGTTTTGTCAACTTTTCAATTAGCAATATAATGTTGTCTTTTGGAGGCATTATAAACCAATAATTGTTCGAACAGGCTACCTTTATTACAATAAACCAGCGATAGAAATCGTTTCAAAAAGGAATCAAATAAGCTCTTTAGTTCCAAAAAGAAAACAAAGTCCTTTTTTAAACATTTATAAAGTTTTGTCCAACAAACAGCTTAGTTTTTGGCACTTTATTAGCTTACTATAAAGTAACTTAACAAGTAAGCAATTAAAAATTGAGTTTTATTGGGAAGTAAGATTCAATGGAAAAATAATAAATTTGGGTTTTAATTGGGGTGATTAAGGACTTAGAAAGTCGGGAAGCTTTCTAAGTCTAACTTCCAAAACTCCAAACAAGATTTAAAGGTCTAAAAAGTCGGGAAACTTTTTAGACCTTTTTTTTTGTCCCTATTTCATCTCTGTTATACCAATTCAAAGCATTTTTATAATAAGAATCTAACTTGTGCTTTTAGCTCAAAAATCTTACTTTTGGGAACATCATTATTCAAACCTGCCGTATATAACTATTCCATGAAAGTCTTTTTCCTTTCCTTTTGTTTACTAATTATTGCCACTATTAGCCAAGCACAGCAAGAGCCTGTATTGGACACAGTGGCCGTACTCAATGCTCAAAAAGCACTAGAAGAGGCAGAGATTTTGTATAGCACCGAGCATGTCAATTATGCCAAGGCTGCCTTGGAGTTGAGCTGTCTTTATATGCAAGTACCTGATTTGGTGGGTGATTGGGAGGATATTGCTTTAGAATCTTTGTCCAAAATTCGACAAGTAGAAGGTGCCGAAAGTGCGGTTTACAAAAAATCGGTTGCCAAACTTCCAAGCCCACTTGATCGATTATTTGATAGCCAATTGGCTTTAGAAGAAGCCGAAGCCACCCAAGAGGAAAACCCTGCTTTGTATGTCGAGCAGCTCTTTTGGAGAGCCAAGGTTTTTATAGATAATGATGATTTAGAATCCTATGAATTAATCACCTTGGGCATGAAGATTTTGGCAAAACTGCCTCCTAATCAACAACAAAAACTGCTCAATTATGCCAAAAAGCACATCGATCCTTACAAGATAGAGCTTGCGACCAGTCAGGCAGCTGTTGATAAAGCCTTATCTGCGCCCATTACAGATAGTCTAAGGTTAGCCGAATTGATGGGGCGTTATGGGGCGGCGGTTCTCGCTCATGAGGAACAATTTCCTGATGATTATTTGTACCTAGATTCTGCTTATTTGCGTTTGACTCAAGCATTGGCTATTTATGAGCAAAAATTGGGCAAGGACAGCCCTGCTTACGAGCAAACCTATCAAACCTTTACGCCGCTCATGGCACGTTATTATGAGCTAGAACAGGCTTATTTTGAACGGCTTCGCACCCATCAAACCAATGATGAGGACTTTATTGTGCTGTTTAGGGAGCTGTTGCAAATGCTCTATGACCACTTTGTGCCTACTTATGAAGAGTTTCAACTATTTGAGTGGACGCTTCGAGCCATCAAAGAACAACATGGTACTGATAATCCTTATTACAAGATTATCAAATCTATAGAAACGAACTGGGAACTGAGTGCGGAGGAACGTGAAATTGCTATTCAGCAAGATTTGGTACAAGCTTATAAAAAAGAATATGGCAGCCAAGGAAGATCCTATCTGGAGGCATTGATCAAGTTGGGTAATTTGTATGCCGATTATGGCGATGATCCTGCTGCTGAAGAAGTATTTCATCAAGCTTTTGACCAATTGAACCTGATGGATGAACAAGGAGTGTTGCCTCCTACTGGTGATGGAACTCTCCTACAGTATTATTGGGCCTCTGTTATTCCTACTTGGCGTGTTGTGCTGATCCAAGAACACAATTTGTATATCATGCAGCAAATCTATGGTTTGCAAAGCGCACAATATTGGGATGCCTATTTTAAATTAATGTATGAGTATCATAATCAGAATATTTTAGCTTCAGAACGAGGAGAAGTTTACTTGGCCAATGGCATTACCAAAATTCCCCAAGCGCAGATAGAGGTTGCTATCCCTTGGTTGGATTCTTTATTCAGGCTCGACCCTGAATTTTATATTGATCCCATACGTTACAGCCTTCCCAAAAAGCTAACGATTTCACAATTGGAGTCTTTGCTAGAATTTTCAAAAGATAGTTTGCAACGCCAGTACAGTGCTATTAGTGTAGAAATGGGCAAGCTCTTGGAAGTGATGGCCGATGCCTATTTTTATGATACCACTAGAATAATACATGCTGAGGAATCCTTTAAACGGTATCAGGAAATCCTAGAAATTTACCAAAAGGTGGGCGATGATTATGCCTATACCGAACTCTTGGATCGACTCACCCAAAACCTAACCAAATTTTCGCCGTGGAGCGAAGAGCGGGTGAGTGCTTTTTTTGACAAATTGATTAAAATCAAAGAAGAAGACGGCAATGAAGAAGAAAATGCTAGATACTTCTTAAAATACATAGAGCGTTATGCCAATTGGCTGTATGAGAGTGAACAATTGGTGGCTTCTGAACAATACTTTGAGCGCATTGCTCGCTACTTTGAAAGAGAACATCCCGAATATTTAACAGGGGCCAACAATGTCAAAGCCAATGACTGGTATTTGCGTACCTTGGATAAATTGGCTAGTATTTATCGCAAAACAGGCCGATATTTTAGATCCAAGGGCTATTACCAAAAACTCTACACCTTAGCCCCCCAATTAAGTGCTTCTTTTGATGAAGGGGTTTGGAAAGTGGTGAATGCCACCAATAACATCGGCGATTTGTTGTACAGAGCGCAAGTATACGACAATGCACTCAAAGCCTTTGAATTGGGGCTAGAGAATATGGAGAAATTCAAAAAGGATTTACCCATTTTTGATACTTACAAAGAAAAAAAATCTGCTATTTTGTATGTTAATTTATTACAAAACAAAGGACGGGTTTATTTTGAACTAGAGGAATATGCACAGGCGCGTTTGTATTTTAAGGAGGCACTAGATTTTGTTAATAATCCAAGTTCACCCATTAGTTTAGACGAAATGGGCACTCTAATGGTCAATTTAGCAGGCTTGGCAGTGTATGATTATGAGGATGAAAAGGCAGAACAATATTACACCCGTGCCCTAACGGTGCTCACGGACAAAGAAGCACTGGCTCAAGCCCACTTAGCTTTTGCCGATTATTACCAAGTCACCTACCGAGATAGTTTGGCTGCTAGTCATTTGTTGCAGGCATTGGATATTGATTTGAAACGGGTACAACAAAACTACACTACCCTCTCGGAGAAAGAGCGACTTTTGTTCCTCAAACCCATTCTCAAACGTTTTGATATTTTTATTGAATTTGCCATTCAATATAATAACCCCGACTTATTGCTCAAAGCCTTTAATAGTCATCTGATTATCAAAGGGCTTTCCTTGGAGACTACCAACAATTTGCAAAGTCTTTGTAATATAACAGAGAACATTCCTATACGCAACAAATGCTTGGAAATGCAGCGTTTACGCAAGGAACTGTCGGCTTCTATTGATTTGCCAGCGGAGGTGCAAAACAACTTAGATAGACGCATTACAGAATTGGAAAAAGAAATTGGCTACTCTAGCAAGGATTTGAGGGCGGCTTATGATAAGAACAACCGAAATTTGGATTTTGTAGATATAAAACGATTGCTCTACAATATGAACACCCCAGATAGCACTACCATGGCTATCGACTTTTTAATTGTTCCAGAAGAGGATGATAATGGCATAAAACAAGCGGTTTATTATGCTGCTATCGTGATTCCTCGCCACCCTTATCCTCATTTTGTACGCCTAGCCACTACCAATGAATTGGCCGATGTACTAGCTACAGATGTTACTCCAGCCAACTTTAATTATATCACCTCCAAATCAGAAAGTGAGTATTTGTACCAATTGGTTTGGGAACCCTTGTTGCCGTATATCAAGGATGCTCAATACCTGCACCTCTGCCCTACCGGCTTGCTCAGTAGAATTGCTTTTGGCACGTTACAAACAGGTGAAATTCGTTATCGTCGGGTTATGGATAAGTGGTCGATTCACTATTATGGTGCCTTGCGGGATTTGCTCCAGCTCAAGGCCGATAATGGCCCTGCTGCCAATGCCAGTGCCCTATTGGTAGGTGGGGTAAAATTTGACCTGACCAAAAAAGAATGGAGAAGCCTAATGGCGGATAATCCTACCCGTGCAGGGGTTCCAATGGAAGAAGAAGAGACCCCCGAACTTACTATGGTAGCTCGTGGAGAAGATTTTAATTACCTCCCCGGTACACTCGAAGAGGTTATGGAAATCAGTAAATTATTTCCCAATGACTGGGTGGTTAAATTATTGAGTGGCGTGCTGGCAACAGAAGAAAATTTAACAGCCATTGCCAATGAGTCGCCTGATATTTTGCACATTGCTACACATGGCTACTTTTTTCCGACCCCACCCGAAAACAGCCCCAAAATTGGGGCTAGAGCCAACAAAAAAAGCCGAGAAGATGATATTGCAGCTTCTTCTAATCCACTCTTGCGTTCGGGCTTGGCGCTCACAGGCATCAATCGAGTGTGGAAAGGCGGCGACCATGTAGAAGGTTTGGAAGATGGTATTTTAACAGCCTTAGAGGTATCCAACTTGGATTTGTTTAATACCAAATTAGTCGTGCTTTCGGCTTGTGAGACGGGGCGTGGTGATATTGATAATACCGAGGGTATTTTGGGTTTAAGACGTGCCTTCAAAATTGCAGGAGCGCAACAACTCATCATCAGCCTTTGGAAAGTTCCCGATGCCCAAACCTCTGAATTGATGCAATTATTTTATGCCAAATATCTATCGGGTACCTCTGTACATTCGGCCTTTGAATATGCACAAAAAAAAATGAGCCAACGCTATGACAATCCTTATTATTGGGCTGCTTTTTTATTGATAGAATAATTTTATGAACACTTATTAACCAACACCACCATAAACACTATGAACAAACAATTTTTACTCCTTTGGGCAAGCATTTTTGTACTCCTCAGCACCTCCAATGTACAAGGACAAGCCATTCACAGTGCTTTTGAGTTGCGTACCTTCCTCACAAAAGATGGTATGCTCCAAGAAGGCACTACAGCTACTCGCGTCAATGAATTTTACAGCATACTGGCCCGTTATTTACCAGAGACATTGGATTCTGTGAACAAGGTCGAAAAATTGACCCACAAACAAATACTAAAAGCTTATGAAGACAACCCCTTCATTGCTCCATTCTTGACAGAGGATTTGCTCCAACGCTTGGGACAAACAGGAGAAGGTGGTGTCGTAGATTTGTCCAAAGTGCGGGCTAGTGCGCGCGGAACTTTAGATGCCATAGGCACAGGTTTGGGTGTACCGGGTTCTACCTTCTTATTGGGATTGACCGATTTCTTGGTAGAACGCACCAAACAGGAATTGAATATTGCTTTCTTTATAGAATTGCGAAAAGCATTAGAAAAATCTGAAGAAATGCGCTTCCTCTTCCCCAAAACCAAGGAGGTTTTGATGCAGATTGACCAAAATGTCTATCAATTCAAGGCATTTTGGGAATTGCTGCGTGAGTCCTTTTTGAAGGATTTGGATAATTTGGTGTACAACTTGGATGATTATGTGCAGTTTTCGGATAGAATCAAAAATCCAATAGCACGCCATGTCATGAGTGATGTTTTCAAAGTTACGGAATTGATTTATGACGAAACCACCCCTGCCAATGTTATCACTTATCTGGCCGAAAAATCCTATTTGCAAGTTATTGATTCTACAGACGACAAAACAGGCCACATCAAGGTTATACAAGATCATCTAAAAATACTAGGTCTTATCTCAAAATCTATTGAGAAAAAAGATGGCAGTGGCTATTGGGTTGATCCCCAAGTCATGGTCGATATGGTGCGTGACCCCACCATTGGTCTTTTTTACTTGGGTTTTCTTTTTGAAGAGGGCAAATCTTTTACTATTGGTAATAAAACCCTTGATCAACACCTAAAAGTATTGGTTGATAATACGGACAAAATTCGTGACCTATTTGCTACCTTCAAACTGTTCTTGAACGAGGCCAGCAAATTAGAACGTTTGGCTAATACTATTAGAATACAAAACAACAACAGCCGCAGAAGCCGCAATAACACGCCCAAAACACAAGCTGAAATTGAAGCAGAACACCAGAATTATTTCAACTTTACACAGGGGGTTTGTGATCTGATTTTGTATGCCAATACCTTCAAACGCCAACTCACTGGGCCTAGTCCTATGGACAGTGTTGTTACCCGTTACTTGAGTCTTGCAGGTGATTTAAATACCGTGACACTAGAAATTGGACGACAACAATACACGTCTGCCTTGGTGCATTCTCTGTTCATTATCGAAAAACTATTGCCCAAGGATGATTTTAAATGCGAGCGTGAAACCCTGCTCAAATACGGCACTTTCATCGCCACAGCCGTGGCCGCCAAAACACCAGAGGAAGTTTCTAGTGTTATTTCGGCCTTTGCCTTGCCTCCGGGCAGCTCTGCCATGAAAAAATACTCCAAATTTAGCATTGCCCTCAATGCCTTTGTGGGCGTATCTGCTGGACAAGAAACCCTCAACAACAACTTGGGCACTCGTCCTTATTATGCGGTTGCTACGCCTATTGGTGTGAGTTTTAATATGGGTTTTGATAATTATGGTTCTGTGGGTGTGCTGGCCTCCTTGCTCGATATTGGGGCACTTACCTCCTTGCGTTTTCAAGATAATTCAACAGGGGACTTGCCCGACCTCAAAATAGAAAATGTGTTTGCCCCCGGTGCTTATTTGGTGTATGCTATCCCCAAATATCCCATTGCATTGGGCATTGGCGCACAATTGGGCCCCAACTTGCGTAGTGTCACGGATAACAACCTCAATTTGGTAGAGGCTAGTGGCTGGCGTTGGGGCGCATTCCTAGCGGTTGATATTCCAATTGTTAGTTTCTACAACAGCAATCGTCGTTACAAAACTTGTCCTAAAGACAAAAAGAAGAAAAAGAAATAAAAACTGTGGGGGCTATTGCCATAGTCCCCCAGTTTTATACCAAGAAAAGTCCCTCTCCATTAAACACATATTTTTATGGATCAAAAAACAACTGCATCTTTACAAGTCATTGGTTACGCTGGTTTTGCCCAGCGTTTTTATGCGTTCTTAATCGACTGCTTTGTTTTTCTACCTGTTAATCTTTGGTCGCAGCACAATCTATTTTATACCAAAAGTTTTGCGATTGCCACTATTATAGTACTGCTTTGGTGTGTGTACAAACCCCTCATGGATTGGAAATTTGGCGGTTCTATTGGCAAACTAGTCCTAAAAATACGTGTAGTCAGCGAATCGGGCAAAGGCATTACGCTCAATCAGGCATTTTTGCGGTTTGCCCCTTATTTTGCGGTTAGCCTAAGTTCCCTTTTGTCTATGTATATGTTGTTTCACTCTCCTGATTTTGATAAAGTGGTAGACCTGCAAACAGCACAAGACTTTGAAGGCAACTCCAGCGGAAGTTTGGCGGTGGTACTTACCTATTTTTTGTACTTATTCTCGGTTTCCTCCATCTTCTTAGAAGAAAAAAAACAAGCCGCACACGATAAAATTGCCCATTGTTATTGTGTTTTGATTCAGCCATTGACAAAAGAACAACAAAATGAAAATGGTGCTTCGTAGTTTTTCAGTCGATAACCATCTTAAAGATGGTAATCGACTAAAACTACGCCCCCCAAAAACGGATTTTTGGGCCAATTTATTCAACATTGCAGTGTAACAAAATCAAATCTAGCACCGTAAGATAGGTTCAATTCATTCTTGGACATTCTAATATTGATACCAATCTATGCAACAATCGACCGCCTTAGCACTACTCAAAGCAGGAAGAAATGTTTTTTTGACAGGCTCCGCAGGTTCGGGCAAGACCTATGTTTTGCAACAATACATCCATTACCTCAAACGCCGCAAAGTTGCCTTAGCCGTTACGGCCTCTACCGGCATTGCCGCCACCCACCTCAAAGGCATGACCATTCATGCTTGGTCGGGCATTGGCTTGCGCCAACAAATCTCCACCGAGGAATTGGCCGCCATGAAAGCCAAAAAATACTTGCGTGAGCAAATCGAAAGTGTCAAGGTGTTGATTATTGATGAAATATCCATGCTGCACCAACAGCAATTGATGCTGGTCGATCAGGTATTGCAGTATTTTAAGAACAACCAATATGCCTTTGGTGGGATTCAGGTGGTTTTTTCGGGCGATTTTTTCCAATTGCCGCCTGTGGGCTTTCCGGGCGAAGCCACACGGGATAAATTTGCCTTTATGGCACCGTGTTGGCTCAGTGCCAATCTCAATATTTGTTACCTCACCGAGCAACACCGCCAAGAGGTAGGGGCTTTGCAACACATTCTCAATGATATTCGGCGGGGCCACGTCTCCCCTAGTAATCTGCACTTGCTCCAGCAAGCACAACACAGGCAATTTCCCCCCGAGGAAATCCCCCCCACCCTCTACAGCCACAACCACGATGTCAATCGCACCAACAATGCCCATTTGCGTGCCTTGGAGGGCCAAACCTTTACCTTTGAGGCCAAAACCAAAGGCAGCAAACGCTTGGGCGCAATGCTCAAAAAGGCGGTACAAGCCGATGAATTATTATACCTAAAAAAACAGGCTAAGGTGTTGTTTGTCAAAAACAACCCCGAACAAAACTACATGAATGGTACTTTGGGTGAGGTGCTGGATTTTGATGCCGATGGGCAGCCCATTGTGCAGCTCCAAGATGGCAGCCAATTGGTGGTGGAGCCTGTAGAATGGACCGTAGAGGACGATACGGGGCGTGTACTCGCCTCTTATCAACAATTGCCCTTGCGCCTAGCTTGGGCCATCACGGTTCACAAGAGCCAAGGCATGACCCTAGAGCGCGCCAAGGCCGATCTGAGTCGCTGCTTTGAAAAAGGCCAAGGCTATGTGGCGCTCTCTCGTCTCAAAAGCCTAGAGGGCTTGCAGTTGGTGGGCTTTAATGATATAGCCTTGCAAGTGGATGCTTTGGCCTTGAAGGCCGATCAACGTTTTCAGGAATTATCGGAAGATATTGTACAAAAAATCACCCCCGAACATCTAAAAACCCTAGAAAAACGTGCCTTGACCTTCTTGCGCCATTGTGGCGGCATCACCGACCCTGAGGCGATTGAGCGGTATAATAAACAGCTCAAAGAGCGCAAAAAGAAGAAAAAACAGCCCACACACCTCATCACCAAAGAGCTAATTGAGGCCGGCAAATCTCTAGACGACATCGCCCAAACTCGTGGCCTCACTACTGGCACTATCATGAACCACTTGGCCAAGCTGCACGACTTGTTCCCGCAGCTCGACATTTCGGCTTATCGCCCTGCTGCTCCCCTGCTCCAACAAATCCAAACGGCTAAGGCGCAGCTTTTGAAGGAAGATCCTTCTATCTTGCGTGATGATGGGTCTATTTCGTCTAAGTTGTTGCACGATGCGCTGGGTGGGCAGGTGGATTATACGACTATTAAATTGGCGTTGTTGTTTGTGTAGGGTCTGTGTGTAATGTCGGAAGAAATGTGTCGCTTCCTTGGCTTATATTGTTCCGTTGGGTAGGGCTGTTAAGTTCTGGAAAAAACTAATATGAATGCTGCTGGAAAAACCCCGAAGGGGTGATATTATTGTAGCTTTGTTTGCAAAGCGTATTTTTGAACCCTGAAAGGGTGATATTATCGTCTTGTAGGTTAATAATGACATCCCTTCGGGATTTAAAGGCATTTGATAGGCATTATTACTATAACAATCTTATTAATTGATACACTGTATCAATTAGTAAGATTGCCCTTCGGGATTCCTAAACTTAGCGTTAAACATAATCTAAATTCAGAACTTAACAGCCCTGCCCTTCGGGATTTATAAAACCACTGTGTAAAAACTAGAAAATTTAGAACTTAACAGCCCTGCCCTTTGGGGGAGTCCTCTATTTCAAAAAAAAAGGGGTAAAACTTGTTTTATCAAACAAAAGAAACGACATTTGTACGTAATAAATCCGTACAAAACAAAAACAATCTATAGGAATAAACACTGAAGAGTAAAGCAAAGCAAGCCATGTCAAACACAAAAAACGCTCGCCTAGATATTCGCTTATCTAAAGAGCAAAAATCATTTTTCGAGTATGTAGCAGGACTAGAAGGGGTTGGCTTAACCGACTTCATCATTACCGCTGTTCAAAAATATGCCGTTAATACGGTTATGGAACAGGAAAAAATCAATGCTATTTTGGCTTCTAAGCAAGATCAAGAAATCTTCTTTGAGGCAATGATGAATCCGCCCAAGCCGAACGATGCTTTAATTAAAGCTGCATCAAACTATAAAAACCTAATTAACGATGGTGACGAATAATAGCATTGTTCCACTTGAGAAAAAATTTAAAAAGAAAAAATTTAATTGTAAGATAGAGTCTCTTAACGACTACCTACACAAAAGAGCAAGTCAGGATATAAGACGAAAAATTGCGTCTTGCTTTGTTTTAGTCAATGAGGCTCATGAAGTTTTGGGCTATTATACCTTGTCCAATTCGAGCATACCCAAGGCATCTATCCCTGAAACAATTCGCAATAGAATTCCTTACCAAGATTATCCTGTTACTTTATTGGGGAGGCTTGCTATTGATGCTAATCACCAAGGAAAAGGCTATGGAACACTATTATTGGTAGATGCTTTGCATCGAAGTTATTCTATTGCCCATCAAATAGCATCTGCGGCTGTGATCGTAGACCCTATCAATTCGGAAGCAGAAGCCTTTTATGCTAAATATGGTTTTATCAAACTTCCTGATAGTCAAAGAATGTTTTTGCACATGAGTACTATTAAGCAGTTGTTTGATAATTAGGTTATTAAGTACTCTATCAGATACAATAGGTCATGTAGGTTTTGTAAGAAACCTGCATGGCCCTTCTTATCTTTATGAACATGAAAACTGGTTTGTTCTGTTGGTTTAAGTAGTCTTAAAAAAGTTATCGTACTAAAAAAGTCATCTTTTCCCCTATCTCGGCGTTGAAAATACGCGCTGTAGCCCGCTACAGCTTTGTTTTTCGCCTTGAGCTAGGAAAAAATCTTTCCATTTTTATTGTACGGTTACTTTTTTGCACCTACTTATCAGCAATCTTGATAGCAGTATTATTCTTTTTTTGTATTATAGTAATGGTGTAATACTGTATTCTCCTTCAATTGATAAACCATGAGCAAAAAAACGGGCATTCCCATCAAAAAAATAAAAAAACTGGATAGGGTTGTAAAAGCAGATTTTAAGAAAATATTTACGGCTTTGTACAAGGCGGCCATCATGTTTAAGGCAGGAAAACCTGCTGCTGCTCTAAAAGAAGCTACCAGTTTAATTGAAGCCTTCCAACTATCCAATGATACATCTGATTTGGCTTATGAACTCATCTTAACGGCCTTAGTGAATGCCGCCCACAATTTGGCCGAAGAGAGTAGCTATTATTTTAATCCTAGATTTGCCAATGCGGAGCAACTCTATGAGGAGGAAGCGTATGCTGCTTTTTTGGAGGGTATTACCAGCTTGGTGAAGGATAAAGAAATAGTGTTGGAATGGGAAATGCTCCAAAATCCACGCAGGGTTCCCATATTGGCCGATTTTCAAGCTTATTTTGAAAAATATTTGCTGTTGTTTGGGATAAAGGCACACGATGCCCAAAATATTGCCCAAAGGCTGCCTTCTTATTTTGTTTTTGCCTTGAATGAGCAGTGGAGCAAGAATTTTGCTACTTATGAGCCGCTGCGGCAAGCGCTCAATACGCCTATATCTGCCGCCGCACACCAAGAGCAACAATGGGAGGCATATAATACCTACTTGGAGCGAGAGGTAGATCGCCCTATTTTTGGGGAGAGTTTTAGTTTGAGGGATGTTTTTATTCCCTTGAGGGCTTATTCTACCAAAAATTCTCAAAACAAAGCGGAGGTCATCAAGAAAGTGGTGGATTTAGAAAGCTCTATGGATGCTTGGTTGCAATCGGCTGCCCCCAACGATACCATCCGAGTAATACAGGGTGGGCCGGGTTCTGGCAAATCTTCCTTTGCAAAATGGTGGGTCGCCCAATTGGCCAAAAAAAGACAAATCCCTGTGCTGTTTTTCCCCTTGCATTATTTTGATATTAATAACAGTATAGAAGCTGCTAGTGACAAATATTTTAAAACATCTGACCATATTCCACTCGATTTTAATCCCTTGGACGATACCCGTTCGTTTGACCAACTGCTCTTGGTGTTTGATGGATTGGATGAATTGGTGATGCGGGGCAAATCCTCCAAAGAGGCGGCCAATGCTTTTATGCAGGAGCTTAGGGATTTCTGTAGACAAAAAAACGAAGGCAAACAGCGCATCAAAGTGGTAGTGACGGGTCGGCCTATTGTGGTGCAGGATGTCGAATCCAAGCTTCGGGGCAGTGAGGAGCAAATTATTCGGCTGCTGCCCTATTTTCTGACAGAAAAGCAAAAAGAGGACTATGCTGATGCAGCAAACCTCCTAGCCGAAGACCAAAGAAATGAATGGTGGAGGCGTTTCTTTGCCCTCAAATCCATGCCCCAGACTGCCTTGCCTGCGGAATTACAGAACCCCAATATGGACAAAATTACGGCCGAGCCTTTGCTCAATTATTTGGTAGCCTTGAGCTGGCAGGAGGCACCAGATAAGTTTGACCAAAACACCAATATCAATGCCGTCCTATCAACAATTGATGGAAGGGGTGTATGATCGAGATTGGGAGAACAAAAGAAAACATGAAGGTTTGGGGGATTTTACGGCTGATGAATTTATGCTAATACTAGAAGAAATAGCCGTTTGTGCTTGGCAAGGGGGCGATGCCCGAATTACGACCGAACGAAAAATAGAAAAATATATTAAAGATAAAGACACCCAATACCTACTAGAGCAATACAAAGCCTCGGTTAAAGGTGGCGTTTCTCGTTTATTAACGGCCTTTTATTTTCGGAAATATGGCAAGGAGGATTCTGAAAGCAAGGATGATACCTTTGAGTTTACGCACAAGAGCTTTGGGGAGTATCTGACCGCTCGGGCTATTGTGGGACTCATTAAGGCTACTCATGAGGAACGAATCAAACATAAAAAGAAAGCTAGTCCGAGAAGAGGAAGACGGGAAGGATGGGCAATCCAACAATGCCTACTAGAATGGCTAAAAACGACCTGTCAAAATCCTTTGGATGATGCTATTCGTGCCTTTATTAAAAATGAAATTCTGATAAGAAAAGAAGAAGGGGATGATATTGGAGCTTGGCAGGCATCACTGGCTGAGGTGATTAGTGAATTGGTGGTAACGGGGATGCCCTTGCATTTGCAGGAACAGAGATTTACTCAATTGGAGGAAATGCGTCTGGCGCGTAATGCGGAAGAGGCGTTGTTGGTGGCCTTGGCTTGTTGTGCTGAGGTGACGGAGCAGTTGTCTTCTATTGAATGGGAGGATGCTGATAGTTTTAGTCAGTGGCTTAGTCGATTGTCTAGTTCTATGACTAATCGGGATTTTGCTTTTAAGCATTTGGTTTATCTTGATTTGAAGGGTGTGGATTTAGGCTTTGCAAATCTTTCGTCTTCTAATTTGTATAAATCGAACTTGGAGGGGGCAAGCCTTTGGGGCGCAGACCTTAGGGACGCAAACCTTTGGGGCGCAGTCCTTAGCGGCGCAGTCCTTAGGGGCGCAGACCTTACGAGCGCAGACCTTAGGGGCGCAAACCTTACGGGCGTAGACCTTACGGGCGCAAACCTTAGGGACGTAATCCTTATGGGCGCAGTCCTTAGGCGCGCAGTCCTTAGCGGCGCAGTCCTTAGCGGCTTAGGCCTTAGGGGCGCAGACCTTAGGGGCGTAGTACTTAGCTACGCAAACCTTATGGATGCATCCCTAACCCTCAACCAATTGCTTTCTACTCGCTCTCTTTATGAGGCTACAGGTATCCGTGAGGATTGGTTGGCCCAAATAAAACAAAAAAAGCCAAGCTTGTTGGAATGGTTCTCGTGGCTAAAGGACGGGCTATAAAAATGGGTAATTTGTGGTGGTGTGAGCCAGCAGCAGTATACTCCAACAGCACGAGCAGCCGTATAGCAAAACGAAACCAAAAAATAGCACTATTTTTGTACCCAACTGAATAGTTCTACAAGTCTAAGAATACATTCATCTATGAACTACAAACAGATAAAATATGAATTACAACATCTCATTTCAGGAAAGAGCGGCGCGAGCTATGATGCACTTATCCAAACAATCGCCCGTTACCTTAGAAGCGGCAAGAGCACAGGTCCAATGGCTGAAGAAAAACACCAAAACAAAGGACAAGAAACAAAGGGGTTGATGGATTATGCTCGCTCTAATAATTTGATGCTGGACGATATTCCAGAGGAGCGTTTTATAGCTAGTGGTGCAGAGCAAAAAGTTTATATAACAGGGAACCAAACTGTTATTAAGCTCAATGATGCCATATACTATGCCTCTTGGGAAGATTACTTTTACAATCTACTTTTGCACAATTATTTTTTTGCTGATACCGCTTATCGTTTATTGGGCTTTTATCTTTCTGGTGATACTTTTTATGCAGTAGTACAACAATCATATATAAAGGCAGATAGTATGACTGACTTGGAAAAGGTCAAACATTTTATGGCTGCTAATGGGTTTGAAAACAAGAGGAGAAATGATTATGAAAATACAAGCCTTGGATTAATCATAGAGGATTTGCATGATGAAAATGTATTGACTGCTAATGGGCATCTCTATTTTATTGATACTGTATTTTTTATAAAGCCAGATATGTTTTGGAGTTAACAATAGTGATGAGTTTACAATTGATATAATAGAAAATTTTGGAGCATTTGATAAATATTTAAACACTATGCGAATCGATTTTGAAGCATTAGAAGAGCTTGTGAAAGAGGGGCAACTGGAAAAATGCCTCATCCAATTAAAAAAATATTCCAAAAAGGCAAATCTTAAATCACTGGGCAACGATATTTTAAAAGAACAGAGTAGGCTAAGAGAATTAAATAATCAATATAATTCTGGACGAATTAATCACGAAAGTTACAGTATAGACCGAAATAAAATCGTAACGTCAACTATTAATTTCATTAATGTTCTTGAAGACAACATTCAACATCCAAGCAAAATAGAACATCCCCCTACTACCAATAATGAATTGCAAGATGAAAAAAAATTATTGGAAGGTGTTTGGGTCTGTCAGCATTCGAGTACGAAAAAAGATCTTGTTTATATTTGGTCTTTATTGCCTGATAAAGTTTGTATAGTAAATGTTTTAGATAAAGATACAAGGAAAACAGAAGCTAATGTATGTAGTTGGGATTACGACCAAGAAAATAGAGTTATTATTCAAAAAGATAAAGAAAAGGAAATTAAAGGCATGGTAGAATGGATTTCCCACCCTGTTAGGTTCAAATTGACTATTCTTCGTCCTTTTAACCCTATCATGATTTACGAGAAGTTTTTGTAAAAGAGATATGCTATAGCATAATACCAACTTGGAGTTGGTAAATTTGACGACCAATTCCCAACCAAAAAAACCAACTATTCAGTTAATAAAATCAAAATTTAGTGCTATTTTGTTGATTAGCTTGCCGAACGGAGTATTTGCTCGATTATGGGGTGCTCTTCTGGCGGCTGCAAAAAATACTTACTCTCAAAAACATTCTCAAACAACAAATTATGAAATTAGTCATTAAAGCATTGCTCTTATTGGTAGTGGTGGGCCAGATGGCTTGTAGCAAACTACGTTCTTGTGATGAAGGCGTGCCGGCCTTGGAAGCCCAATCGTATCAATTGATGGAAACAGCAATGCTGGAGGTACAAGATGGGCTTTATGATGCTGATATTAATGGACAGGTGGTACAAGTGATGGTGCAACAAGGCGTGGCGCAATGGCTGATGCCGGCCTTGGAAGATGGTGCATATAGCATGACGTTTGAATCTGGGGCGGCTGCTCCCATACCGTTATTGGTGGAAAATAGGCCCTTGGTGGACGATGCAGAGGCTTATTTGTTGGGCTTTGTGCAGGAAGTGGATTTGGGCTTGACGGAGGCAGAGATTGAGGCAATGCCTACTGCTACACAAGCGCAATATGCTCAATTCTTGCAGGTAAATCGTGCCGAAATTATTAAAAAAGTAGCCGATAACATGCCTCAACCCAAGGCGGCTGCTCTTTCTTTGGGGGTGAATCAAAGTGTTGCTGTGCAGGTGAATTCCAAAAACCTTTGGAATGGCTCGGGGGTGCAGGTGAAGGCTGGTGAGGTGTACCAAATTCGTGCCTCTGGTACTTGGAATGATTGGTATATTAATACGGATGCCAATGGCTATAGTGTTTGGTATTTGAACTTGGTGGGGTTCTTCAAACGTGCGCCTAGCGAGAATTACTTTAAGCTGATTGGTGCTGTGAATAGAGGAGGTAAGTTTGCTGTGGGCAAATCTGCTCAAATTAGAGTGGCACAATCGGGGCATTTGGAGTTTTTTGCCAATGATGTGTTGACGTTTTATTGGAATAATAGTGGCTCTGTGAATGTGACGATTACACGGGTTTCGTAGAACACTACAATAAGCAGGCAGGTGGGTTGTGACACATCCCTGTTTTTCCTTCAAAAAAATAGCTATATTTGTAAAGCTAAATCATACAACCTAATGCTTATATACTTTCATTACATCATCAAACTGTCTATCACTTTATTTTTTGTATTGGCATTTTCTTCAACAAGTATTTGTCAATCAAAAAAAGATTCTTCTGGAATAGATTTTTTTAACATTGGTCTAAATTACTATGAACAGGGCAATTTGGATTCTGCTGTGATTATTTGGGAACAAATTGTTGAGCAAAAAATTGGAAAAGGCTATGATGTGTATGGCAATGCCTTTTTTAATATACCAACTGTATATTTTTACCAAAAGAAGTATAAAAAAGCAAAGGATTGGTTTCTAAAAATCATTGATTCTGACCTAAGGGATAGTGATGAGACGGGTTCATTAATGGAGCCTCATACTAATTATAAGCATAAGGCAGCTTTGTCACTTGCTTCTTTGTACGCAATTGATGCTGACCTAGAAAAAGCTATTGAATGGGTTTATGCTGCTGATACCCTGTATCGTTACTGGGGGTTTGAGGGCAGTGCTTCCAATGTCAATAAGAGAAAAGCTTATATCATGGACTTAAAGATTCGTTTGTTGTCCTTGTCTGACAAGCAAGAGCAGTTGATTCATGATATAATAGTGGAGTTGATTTGTTCTAATAGATTTGAAGAAATATTTTTTGAGGCTGAATATTATTTGCTTAATAATATTGACAAGCAAACGTTCAAAAAAGAGCTGGATAAGGGCTTACAAAAAGTATCCATTAATCAACTAGATTCTATACGATATGAAGCCATTTTTTTTGTTGGAGAACAAAAATATACAATTCCTATTTGGAATGAAAGGCCCACTCAATGGCTTCCTCATTATTGGAGTGTGTTTTTTATAAAAAAAGAAGAAGAAATCACTCCTCAAAACTTTGCTAAGGCCGTCAAAAAGAAAAAATTCTATAAAAATTTACACTAATGAAAAAGATACTTCTTTACTCTAGCCTATTTATTTTTTTAATCTCTTGCGGAAATGACAGCAATAACGATGAAAATCGGAATGAGGTTGTTACTGCCGTTCCAGAAAAATCAGTATCAGAGAATACCCCAAAAGATAATATTGTCCCCTCTCCTACTCCTAACAGTAATTGCACCCCCAGCACCCTAGAGGTCTACCTAAATGATCCAGATGAGTCGGGCACCAATATCCGCCAGAGTCCAGGTGGAAAAGTGGTGATGCAATTGGTAAAGGGAGATATAGATGATGAGTTTTTTATAAAACTGACCCAAGCAGACAAGGGTTGGTTTAAGATTAAGAGTCCTATTGGGGGCATGGAAGAGGATGTTGAAATCCCGAATGGGGAAGGCTGGATACATGGTTCGGTTATCGGGGTAGATACCCGCAATTATGGAGGGCAAACTCTGGAGCTGTTGGATAGTCCTATCAATGGAAATGTGGTTGGAGAAATTAAGGAGCAAGTCTATGGCCTTAAGCTCAAGGATATATGTGGCCGATGGGTGCAGGTGGACTACAAGGGAATAGTTGGGTGGATTGATAGCAATTGGTTGTGTGGCAATCCGTTGACGACTTGTTCGTAAGAGAAAAATATTAGACAACTCAAATAATAAAAACATGAAATTTAAAATATGGCACTCTGTGTTTTTATTCTTCTTTGCAGCATGTGGAGGACAGGGTGAAGCACCAACTAATCAATCAGAGACAAGCGACCAAACAACAACAACTTCGCCAGCTAGTCTGGGCAAACAAAAAGCCTGTGAAGCACTTTCTTTGGCTACTATTGCTACACTAATGGATGTAGAGGAGGCTTCGATTAACCAAGAAGATATGGGGTTTGGTGAGAAAAGATCTATTTGTTACTATTACACCAAAGAGGGTAATCGCAAGTTTTTTATTCGCATGGCTTGGAAGAGTGAGAAAGCGCAAAAAAATGAAGTGTTGCAAAAACAATATGCCAATTACTTGTCTAGTGGCGAAGAAGCTATCAAACAATATGATGAACTCCCAAGTTCTGAACAAGATCAGGTTTTGTTTGGTATTGGGCAAGACAGAGAACAAAAATATATCCATATCCTACGCAAGAGGTATGGCAATGCAGCAGAAATTCAATTGGAATTAACACAAGAGACAAAGGATGCCACTGCTAAAGATCGTTTAATGGCTGTTTTGGAAACCATCAATTAAAATCAGTTCATTTATATTCAATTGCTCACCACTGGAATAATCCTAAAGAGGAGTTTGTGCGACCAAAACACTATTTTTTAGTAATAATGGTCATACTAACTCCTCTTGTTCGTTGGCAAACTGGCTAAACAGTAAAAAGTGTATAACTATCATGGATTTGTGTAAACAAGCATTTTCTGTTCTTCACTATATTTGTGTTACAAACTATTACAACTCTTATGCAAGCAATTATTCATCTAAGTAGTATCACTGAAATCAACAACTTTGCACAATGTACCACAGAACATCCTTTGGTAGCTGTTTTTGATTTGAGTAAGCAAGACCACTATGACGAGGAGGATATTCGGGTTAGTACGGATTTTTATTCTATGATTTTTAAGAATTATTGTGCTAATACAGTGGAGTATGGTAGACAATCGGTGGATTTTCAAGAGGCTAGTTTGATGTGTGTGGCCCCCAAACAGGTCATTAATATGAGTGACAAGGGAGTCGAAGAGGAAAAAGAAATTACTGGTTGGGGCTTGTTCTTTCATCCCGACTTGCTGCATGGCACTACTCTAGGAGATAAAATACATAGTTATACCTTTTTCTCTTACGAAATGTCTGAAGCCTTGCACCTTTCTCAAAAGGAGAAACAAATTCTGACCGATTGTGTCAAAAAAATAGAGGCAGAACTCCAAGAAAATATTGACAAACACAGCCAAGTTTTGCTGGTTTCCAATATAGAATTGCTCCTAAACTATTGCACACGCTATTATGACCGGCAATTTATTACCAGAAAAAGCAGCAATTCCAAAATCATTAGCCAGGTAGAAAATATTGTCAAAAATCATTATCAAAATGAGAAAGAGGCCACAGCAATGTTGTTATCTGTACACTATTTGGCAGAAAAGGTACACTTGTCTCCCAATTATTTGAGCGATTTACTCAAAAAGGAAACAGGCATGAATGCACAAGACTATATCCACTATTATCTCATTGAAACCGCCAAAAATAGACTCTTAAGTTCGGATGATACCGTAGGGCAAATCGCCTATTCCTTAGGCTTTGAATATCCCCACTACTTCAGCAGACTGTTTAAACAAAAAACAGGTCGAACACCTATTGAATTCAGAAATACTAATTAACAACAAATGAAAAACATCAACGAATTGCCCAATCAAAAAGGACGTATTATTATTGTAACAGGAGCCAATGCTGGGCTAGGGTATGAAACTACACTGGCTTTAACCCAAAAAGAGGCAAAGGTTATTATGGCTTGTCGCAATTTGTCAAAAGCCAATGCCGCCAAGGAGCAAATCCAAAAACAAGTACCCAATGCTGATTTGGAGGTCATGCAAATTGATTTGGGCGATTTACAATCGGTAAGAGCCTTTGCCAAGAGCTATAAAGAAAAATATAATACTCTAGATATTCTAATCAATAATGCAGGGGTTTTGGCTTCTAATTATGCCACTACCAAGGATGGATTTGAAATACAGCTGGGTGCCAACTACTTAGCTCATTTTCTTCTGACAGGGCTTTTAATTGAATTATTACTAAAAACACCCCATTCCAGAGTGGTTACACTCGGTTCGGCTGTACATAAAAATGGTAAAATCAATTTTGACGACTTGCAAAGCGAAAAAGAATTCGATCCAATGACGGCATACTCGCAATCCAAACTAGCCAATTTGATGTTTTCTTTTGAACTGAAAAGAAGGCTAGAAAAAGCAGGTACTAAACACCCTATTGCTACAGCAGCACATCCGGGAGTTGCACTGACCCAATTGAGCAGAGGTATGCCTAGATGGATTTTTTATCTAACACGATATACTATAGGTCCACTATTGGCCAATTCTGCCGCTAGAGGTGCTAAATCTACTGTTCAAGCAGCTATTGGTGAAGCTAAGAGTGGTGATTATTTTGGTCCTCAAGGATTTAGAGAACTCAAAGGTGATCCCGGTCTGGTACAGGCCAGTGATTTGGCCCAAGACGAAACAGTAGCCAAACGACTCTGGAAAGTTTCAGAAGAGTTGGTAGGCATTCAATTTTTGTCCGAATAATACACGTTATCCTCAGAATATAGTTAAAAATGAACAATGGAGATTGGCTAGGGCTAATCTCCATTGTTGCTAAGGGTATTTTGTGAATTATACATACAAGTTCCTTGTAATCATAGCTACTGCTTGATTATTTTTTTGGTAACAACCTGCTCCCCTACTTGCAAAGCTACCAAATACAAGCCTGCTCCATAAGCAGCCAAATCTAGTTCTAGCGATGCTTGATTTACCACGGTTTGGGATTTTTGTTGCAATACCTGTCCTGTGGCATTATAAAGCAATACGGTTACTTCTTTGGATTGTGGCCAATCTATTTGCACCGTTACTTGGTCTTGGGTGGGATTGGGGAATACCTCAAAACTATTGGCTAAATTGATTGGTTTTGTATTCAAGCCCGTTATACAGAAATAATGGGTAGCACTGCTCCCAAAATCTCCATTGGTAGCCGTCATACGTACCAATTCGTTGCCATTGGCATCCTTTATCCAATAATCGCCCACTCGCCCACAAATTCCACTACCGCCGTCCAAACCATCGCCATAGCTGTCCATTATAGTAAATTGATAACAGCCCACAGGCAAACAAAATTCATTCAAAATCGTATCTACTGTACTAAAATTATCATTATAAGGCCCATCAGAATACAGCACAGTACCCGTAGCAGAATCGGCTATGGTCCAAGTAATTTCAGAGCCATAACAATCTAAAGCCAAAGAATAATTAATTGGATTTCCAAGCACCACATCAAAGGTTTTGGATACCATATTGTTCACAGCATTAGAATCTACACCATTGTTGGGCAAATTGGTGCTGGCATTAAATACATGGCTTCCAGTACTGACATTGATAGCGGGCAAACTAATGCTAGTACTGCTCTGACTAGCCAAATTCCCAGTCCAATTATAAACCGTATTGGGTGCTCCATCAACATTATACAGAATTTCTACCGTTGTAATATCCGTTGATCCAAAATTGCGTAAAAGCACCACTGGCTCAATGGTATTGAGATTACAATAACTATCCTTGATATTTTGTACCTGTAATAAACCTGCATCTAAGGCCAATAGGGAGCCATTGGGGTCATAGCCCGGCTGAATTGTATTGTTGCTTCCAGAAGGATCCAACCAATCCCGCAAGCGTCTACTAGCAGAAGAGCCATTCCAAGACACATCAAAACGCCCATAATTATCATCTTGGTTGTTGTCATTGAGGCCCGAACAAGCGGCTGTTCCACCATACAATTGGCCTATAATTAACTGATTTTGATTGAATAAAGGAGAACCCGAAGAAGCAGGCTCTGTTACACCCTGATCCCAGTCACTTACCTCCCACACAGCAGCACCACCATATACAGAAACAGAAGGTGGGTCATTGTCTCGACAAATTTTCTTAACATCCCCTTGTGGGTGATGAATGCCTGTAGTTTGGGTAGCTGGAGTGGTGCTTCTATCCCAACCAGCATAATAAATCGCCCCTGTAGGTATGGCATTCAACTCCATTAATGCAAAATCCGAGCCTGCACTATTGGCGCGCAGCACCGCCCCATTGACTTCATTGAGCGGCCCTGTGGGTGCTTGGCTTTGGGTGCTTTGGGCGCAACTGGCTACAGGGCTGTCCCAATTAAAACGAAAAACCAAGGTGCCTACATTGGAGGTGCCACAGTGATTGGCCGACAAAAAATAAGGAGTGCCATCATTGTTGGTATTATTAATTAATGCACCACTACAAATACCATTGCCATTCACTACCGTCATAGCTACGGAGTTGATCTGGTTTTGCCAGCCATTGCCCAATGGACAAAGCACATCATAATTGCAATTGCCCGAACTGTTCAATCCTTTGATACGAGCTTGCGGATACTGCCGAACGGTTCTGTAACCATGCACTACCGCTTCTAACTGCAATGCTCCCTGTCCATTGGCGGCGGCAGGCTCATAATACTCTAATACCAATTCGTCTCCCTGTAGTATCGTTGTTCCCAATACACGTGCTGTATTGTTATTGATAGCGGTATAAGCTCCTCGCAGTTCTAGTGTTGTTGGATTGTAGAGATACAAGTTTGCGCCTTCTGGCAAATAAAAATCATCAAACACTACATTCATCGTCAACGCCCCCTTAGACACCAGCCCCAAACGCCAAACTCTATCTCCATTTTTTAGAGTAGTCCAAGTTCCACTGTTTTGTAAATTGTAAGACACCAAATGCCTAAAACCAAACCGCCAAGGCCCTGCCCATTGGGCATCATTGGTGGCATCTTCTTGCTGCTGTGCAGCCAAGTCAAATGGCGGTAGTCGATGCTTGTCTATCTCTGTAGCCATTGCTTTTTCTGTCCAACTCTTGGGATAACCTTCGTTTGTCATTTGCGCCCAGCCAGTTGCCCAACCAAACAATAATACAATAAGTAAGTATATTATTTTCATAGTAATAGGTATTAATTATTTATTTTTTTTAGTGGCTAAACGTATGCAGCAAGGTGAGTAGTAGTGTAATAAAACAAAAAGAGACAAAGAATTATAATATTCTTTGTCTCTTTTTAGGATTGTTTTGAGTTGGTGAACCAACGTATATATAGAAAAAGCATTTTGCTAATCTTCAAATTCTATCATTACTTGATTTTTTTCTACAGCATCTCCTTTGTTAATGGTAACACTTTTGACAACAGCATTGCCTTCTGCTTTGATCACATTTTCCATTTTCATGGCTTCCAAAATTAGAACGGAATCCCCTTTTTGGACTTCATCACCTGCCTTTACCATTACATCTAGTACCAAGCCCGGCATAGGTGCTTTGACATAGTTGAGTTTTTGGCTACTTAAATTAGAAAAGCCTAATTGTTCGGCCAACAAATCAAATTTATCTTTGAGGGCTACACTGTAGGTGTTTTGTCCAATTTGTACGTGTACAGTTTTGGTTGGAATATCTGCTTCTAAAATAGTTGCTTCATAAGATTGGTTGTTGTGCAGAATATGAAATGTACGTTCATTAATAGCAATCAAATCCCAATCGAAATCACTGTTCTCAAACGAAAATGTCTGGTTATCATTAATTGTAGCTTGATACATACCTTAAGTTTTGGCTAATTTAGTAACAAAGTAGACCTCATACACGGAGAAGGTCAAATAAATAAATAGAAAAGGTAAAACAAAATATGCGCTTTGGGGCTTAACTATCAGTGCATAAGCAATTACCCAAAGTCCACAAAACATCAATTTGAATAGAATGGATAATAGAAACACCTGTCCAAAGGTGTTTTTGTTCTCACTCTTTGCTGTTTTGGAACAAAGCATGAATACAGCCATAGAGAACAAAACAAAAAAGCCCCAACTCACCCAAGAGAACAACTGGTATTTTTGAATTAGCTCGTGTTGGTGCATAGGAATCATTGCCAATGCCACCAGTAATGCAAGTACTGCTAATTGTACATAAAACTTCTTGCTATCCATACCAAATAATACTTGATCTAGTGGGTTGTAGTAGCACTATTTTTGATCGTTGGCATAAGCCTGTCGTATAAAAATATACAAAGCAAGGCCAACGCCTGTTAGTGATCCCAACAACACAAATACAAATTTTGTTTGCAACCAATCATCCAAACACAATCCTACAAACACAAATAAGCCTATAATTAAAGCCATTTGGGTAGCCATGCCAGAATATTTTATATAATCATCGCGCCTTTTCGACATTTTTTTTGCGATTTCTTTGTTCTGTTGATGGTGCATTCAATTGGCCCGTTACGCTTGCACCATTAAACACTGCCCCATCTTCTATGATAAGTTTATGTGTTGTAATGTTGCCCTTTACTTTGCCCGTTTCTTGGATGTGCAAAGAAGATTGTGCGGTAATATTGCCTTCTACCTTGCCTTGGATGATGATGCTGTTACAATCAATATCACCCGTTATCAAAGCAGATTTTCCAATGATAACCTTGGCACTACTTTGCAAATTTCCTTCTAGGGTACCATCCATACGAATATCTGTTTCGGATTGTACATTTCCTTTAATGACAGTTCCTACCACCAAACTGTTGTGAACTGAACGATTGTTGTTCAATGTTTCAGTTCGATTATTGTTTGCTCCAAACATATTTTTTTGTATAAAAATATTAACCTACCAATTGAATTTTTACAAAAAATCCTATTGGTAAGTACTAATTTTAATTTCTAACAATGGGGCAATACTTTACTTGATAGATTAAGATTTCTTACCAAGTTTCTTGGGGGATAAAGTACAATGCATACGACGATCTTCCATTTTTGGAGGATACTCAGGAAAACCAAGACCTTCTAATTCACTTAAGAAACGCCTAAGCAAAGCACGGCCTCTATCCTTGAATACAATTGTACGACCTTTGAACTGTACATAAGCTTTTACTTTTGCACCTTGTTCCAAGAATTTTTTAGCGTGTTTGACTTTGAATTCAAAGTCATGGTCATCTGTATTCGGCCCAAAACGGATTTCCTTAACAACAACCTTTACCTGCTTTGCTTTTAGTTCTTTTTCTTTTTTCTTCTTTTCGTACAAGAATTTCTTGTACTCAATGATTTTGCACACAGGAGGTTTTGCCTTAGGAGAGATTTCAACTAAATCCATATCCATTTTGTTGGCATATTCTAATGCTTTGGCAGTGGGATAAATACCTGGCTCTAGGGTTTTGCCTGCCACTTTGCTAATCTCAGCAAAGTTATTTCCAACCAAACGGATTTCGGGTACTTTAATAAAGGTGTTAATTCGGTGATCTGGTTGTCTACTTTTTCTTTTGTAGTTATTTCTACTATTAAATCTTTTAGCCAATATAATTAATTTTGTTAATAAATAGAGTGCTGTATAGTTTATAGCACTACTAGTTTGATTTCTGTTTGTAATAATTTGTTAATTGCCAACCAATTATGATGGAATGGCTTTTATCTTTTTTTGTAGTACAATAAAGTTATAAAGTTTCTTTTAATTCGACAACTTAAACCCTCAATTATACCCACTAAAAACAAAAAAATACCTTGCTACACCTTTTTTACTTGATAGTACAAAAGCTCAATTGCTTTTAACAATTGAGCTTTTGCTGCTATAGCAAAACATTATTTATGGTTCTATTCTTGTTATTTTATAACAGGATAACCCTTACTTGGGTTCAAAACCAAGTACAATATTAAAGGCACCATAATCTGTAAAGGCACTACCCGGTGTGATATTAGGCTTATCAAATCCAACCCCATAATCAAATCCAAGTGTACCAAACATAGGTAAGAATACTCTTAATCCCAATCCTGCTGAACGACGCAATTGAAAAGGATTGTAATCTTCAAATTGTGACCACGCATTTCCGCCTTCTACAAATGCCAAGACCCAAATAGTAGCACTTGGATTGGGAGAAATGAGGTAACGCATTTCCATGGTGAACTTGTTGTAAATAGCTGCGCCTTGGTTGTTGGCATCTGATACTTCATTAACAGCATATCCTCTCAAGGAGATAATATCTCTACCCTGCAATCCTTGGAAGTTGGAAATACCATCACCTCCCAATTCATAACGCTCAAATGGTGACAAGCCTACATTAGCATTGTAGAACCCTAAGAAACCCATTTTTACACTCATTTTCACAACCAAGTTCTTGGCCATCTCCCCATACCACTCTGCCAAGAAATCCCATTTGTGATACTCCAATAATTCAAATTTCTTAGCAGGATCCATCAACTGATAATCAACTGCGCTTTTATTGTCAAACAAGGAATACGGGAAAGTGAGTTTCAGAGAAAGTGAAATATTGGATCCTTTCTTGGGGAAAATCGGGTTATCAATCGAGTTTCTAGAAATGGTTTGGCTCAAGGCCAAATTGTGGAAAGATCCTGTTGGAATTTCAAAATCAAAACGACGCAAAACGTCCATATTTTGATAATTCAAACTAACTTGATAAACAAAGAAGTCATCGGGAAAACGCAAGCGTGTACCCAATCCAACAGATGCACCTGTAATTTGCAAACGCTGAAAAGCAGAACTTTCTTCACTAAAACCATTGTTGAAATTGGTGTGATAAGCCGACAAGGTGAATGAATTGGGCTTCTTGCCTCCCAACCAAGGCTCGGTAAACGAGAAATTATACGATTGGTAGAAACGCCCATTGGTTTGTACACGCAAGGACAAACGTTGTCCATCTCCTTGAGGCAATGGATTCCACGCTTCGGGGTTGAGCATATTCCGCAAAGAGAAGTTATTAAATGTTACCCCCAATGTACCAATAATACCACGGCCAACACCTCCCCAACCAGCAGATAATTCCAACTGATCGGAAGGACGCTCTTCTACTATATACTCAATATCTACTGTTCCACGCTGTGGATTAACAGGCGTATTGATTTTTAGGTTTTCTGGGTTAAAATAGTTCAAAGCTGTGATTTCGCGCTGAGAACGAATAATATCCGAGCGGCTAAATTTGTTACCGGGTAAGGTACGCAACTCTCTACGAATTACATGCTCGTGGGTGCGATCATTGCCTCGAATAATCACCTTATCAATAATAGCTACAGGCCCTTCAGAAATACGAATTTCCAAATCTACCGAATCGTTGCGTACACCACGTTCAATCGGCTCTGCCCTAAAGAACAAATAGCCATTGTCCATATACAAAGTACTAATGTCTCGGCCATTTCTATCAAAATTCAAACGGGTCTGAATTAATTCCTCGTTGTATACGTCGCCTGATTTGATACCAAATACTTGGCCTAGTACACGGTCAGAATACGTGGTATTACCTCTAAATACAATATTTCCAAAACGATACTGGTTGCCTTCCTCTACGTACAAGTCAATTTTCATGACTTTGCGATCGCCTTTTTGCTCCAAATATATCGAATCTTTCACCACTTGTGCATCTCTGTAGCCCAAGTTGTTGTACATCAGCACAATGTTCTTTTTGTCGTTTTCAAATTCCTTCTGAATAAACTTAGAAGGCTTGAAAAGAGCAAAGAGATTGTTGCGCTTTGTCTCTTTCATGGCCGCATACAACTTGCCTTTCTTGACTTGTTCTACGCCGTGAAAATTGATTTCACTAATACGAACCCGTTTGCCCTTCTTGATATTAAAAATCCAACGTACAGAGTTTTTTAAGATTTTATCTTCCTCTTCCTCTACTTCTATTTCTACATCAAGGAAACCTTTTTCTACATAAATTTCCTTGATGGCTTGTACCGCATGTAGTTTCATGGCAGGTGTAGCAGCACGTCCCTTTTGCAAATAGCGTTTGGTAGCAGTATTGGCATCATCGTGTTGCCCTTTGGGAATACCTTTGTAACCGTGGCGTGCAAAACGCGGGTATTCTTGCACAGCTATTTCTAAGAACACAATATCACCAATAACTTTCTGCACATTGATATTGACATCTACAAATAAACCTTGCTTCCACAGTTTGCGAATAGCTTTAGATACTTGGTCACTGGGCACCCGAATGGTTTTTCCTACATCCAATCCCGATAAGGCAATAATGCCATTGGGGTCGGTATAATTGGCTCCGACTACCTCTATTCCACCAATCTCATAGGTTTGAGGCGTACTATAATCAATCAAAGGAGCTGGAGCGGAAGTATCAACACTGGTTTGCGCCACTAATTCATTGGTCCACAAAAAACTTGCAACACCAACAATTATCATTAAAAACCTGTAAATCATAATTTGTTTTATCATAATGATTATTTCGAAGTCTCCCTTCTCAAAAAGGGCACTTTTTGGTAACTCACCTGTATAAACGGTAAATCTTGCACAAAAGTAAGGAATCTAGTGGCAATAAGGAAAGATAATAAGTCAAGTTGTAGAAAATATGACGGTATATGCCGTATTCTGTGGCCTAAAAAACTACTATTTCATGAAATTATTGCTCTATTGGTGGGGGTATGTGTAGTGCTCCAAACAAATAACAAGAATAAGACCAAAATATTTTTTGCAAGCAATCAAGTTGGAGTGTATTTTTGAGGCCCTCAAGGGCAGGGCTGTTAAGTTCTAATTGTTGATACTACGAAATGTGAATCCCGAAGGGATGAAATGATTGTAGCTTTGTTTGCAAAGCGTATTTTTGAACCCTGAAAGGGTGCTATTATCGTCTT
>CAYULH010000037.1:0-40231 GCA_964445645.1 uncultured Aureispira sp.
GAGAAAAAATCTCTCATTTTTTAGTGTACGGTTACTTTTTTGCACCTACTTAAACAATAAAAAGACTGCTGTGTAGAAACGAATTTGGTTCGACGGAAGTATACTTTGTACATCCCCCACAAAGCCACAAGTAGCTCAAAAAATACCACTTTGCTGACTACTTAGAAATAGCACAACACACATACAAGGCTTCTGATATAGCCTAAATTTACCCCAATGTGCTTTTACAACTAGAACGATTTCCAAACAACTGCACAGAATCACAAAAAAGAATACGATAGCTTTGGATAAAGAACTAATTATCAATTCTAACCAAAAAGAAATTCAATTGGCACTTATTGAGAACAATAAGTTGGTAGAATTGCATAACCAATCTCTCAAGAACAACTTAATAGTTGGAGACATATACCTGGGTCGAGTAACTAAATTACTCCCCGGCTTGAATGCAGCCTTTGTAAATATTGGTGGACATTCCAAGAAAGACGCTTTTTTGCATTACACCGATTTAGGGCCCAAGCTCAAGTCACTCATCAAATTCACCAATGGTGCTATTGATGGCAGCTTGCCCACACACTTGCTCAAGGATTTTCCGATAGATTCGGATATTTCCAAAAAAGGAAAAATCAATCAAGTACTTAGCAAAGGGCAAAGCATTTTGGTGCAAGTACTCAAGGAGCCTATTTCTACCAAAGGGCCTCGCTTGTGTTGCGAAATTACCATTGCAGGGCGTTATGTGGTGTTGACACCATTTACCAATGTCATTGCGGTATCCAAAAAAGTAACCAGCGACGAAGAGCGTGAACGCTTGCGCCGCCTCATGGAGAGCATTCGCCCCAAGAACTTTGGTTTTATTGTACGAACGGCTGCCGAGGGCAAACGGGTGGCCGAATTGCACGATGATATTACCGAATTGGTTCACAAGTGGGAAACCATTTACAAGGAATTGCACCAAGCACAAGCGCCTATCAAGTGCCTAAGCGAGCTGAACAAAACCAAAAGCCTTATTCGTGATTTTTGGAATGAATCCTTCTCCAGAGTTGTAGTCAACGACAAAAAGGTAGAGGAAGAAGTCATCAGCGAGATTCGCAAGGTGGCCCCCAAGAAAACGGACATCGTGCGCTACTATTCGGGCAATCGGCCTATTTTTGACCAGTTTGGCATTACCAAACAAATCAAATCTTCCTTTGGCAAAACCGCCACCATGCACTCTGGGGCTTATTTGGTGATTGAAAGCACCGAGGCCATGCACGTTATTGATGTCAATAGTGGGCACAAAATGGTGAGCAATGACCAAGAGGAAAATGCGCTGCGGGTGAACCTAGAATCGGCCGAAGAAATTGCCCGTCAATTGCGCCTGAGAGACATCGGCGGTATTATCATCATCGACTTTATTGATGTGCGTAAGAATGAGAACAAAGTTAAGCTCTTTCATGCCATGCGTAAGTTTATGGAGGACGATAATGCCAAGCATACGATATTGCCCCTGAGCAAGTTTGGCCTGATGCAAATAACACGAGAGCGTGTGCGCCCCGCCATTAAGATTACAACCGCCGAGCAGTGTCCCACTTGTGAAGGCTCTGGCAAGGTCAATGCCTCTATTTTGTTGGTGGATGATATTAAGCGTGATTTGGATTTTATTATGAAATCGCAAAATCCAGATAAATTAACCATCAAAATGCACCCCTTTATTTATGCGTATCTCAAACGAGGCTTCTGGAGCCTGCTCATGCAGTGGCGCTGGGAATACCGCAAATGGATTAAACTGGAAGTGTCGAGCAAATATCACATGCTGAAGTACCGCTTCTTTGATGGCAATGAAGATGAAATTCGCTTGAATTAGGCGATTTGGAAATAAAAAATAACAAAAAGCTTCCGCCCTTGGGTGGAAGCTTTTTTCCTTTTTAAGGACTTGTAAACCAAGTTATTATTGTTTGTAAACCAACTGTCGTTCCATTTCAAACAGTAGCTCTTGCTTGGCATTAAGTACTTGCTGAATTTGCCAGTTGCCAATGGCATGATTAAGTTGTTTTATTATATTTTTATATAATAAAATTGTACCGCAATTATCATTTAACAACCAATCTAAGTACAAAAAGCCTACCTCTACTATTATACCAATCCATACTCAAAATTAGTATTATGTTCTTCGATATTGGCGCGTCTACTGCGTTATTTTTATCAGCCGTAGCGCTGCTATGGCTAATAAAAATGCCTTGTACCCACATCCAATCTCTTTGAACCTATTATCCTACTTCTAAATATGGATTGGTATTACTAGAGCGGCAAGTTGCTGTTGTTGGGTGTTTTTGAGAATTTTAAAATGTAATTACATGTTTATGCTGATAAAAATTAGCCAATTATTATTACTTCTAAGAATGGTACTAATTCTATGGATTGTCTGCTTTTTGGTGGCTTGTGAATCTTTATTTCAGTACGAAAATGTGCAGGAAGAAACATTCTTGGAGGAAGAAAAAGCTATGCCTATTTCTTTAGATACAATAGGATGGGCGCAAGAAAATGATTTGTTGGTATTTTTAGATTTAATGCCTTGGGATAGTGATACATTGGGCATATCTGATACCCTAATTACTTTTTGTGAAGATAGGAGCTTTTCAGGTTGGATTCATGCACAGTATATACAGATTTATAAAACCGCAAGCAGTTGCCAACTTACACAGACGATTTATACCAATCAGATAAAAAAAGGAGAAGGATTTTTATTGGTCAATGAGTTGGTAGGAATGGAAATAGACGAGGTATACAAGGATAGTACCCAACAAATGCAGTTAAGTAGGGAGCAATGGGATGGTTTTGTGAGGCAGTTGCAAGAGGCCAATTTTTGGTCAATGGGCAAGGAAGATTGTGGTAGAATAGTTATGGACGGCACTTTTTATAGTTTGATGGTGCATAGTAAGCACTCCACCCATCGAGTAGAGCAACATGCTTGTCCCAATGAAGCATTCCATCAATTGACCGAAGCATTGACGCAGTTGGGTGCTATTATATTTTGAGGGAACTCAAAACATAATACCCCTTGCAACATAAAATTAATATTGACCCAAAAGTTTAACACTTAGTTCCAACAACAAAAGGCAAGAGCAATTGCGCTAAGTTATTTTTTTAGAGTAATTTTATAGCTTGTTTAGAATATCTGTAATAGGCAATATCTTTTAGTACCCCCGAGATAATGGAATCAGATCTATCTAATGGAATTATGATTTTGTTTTAGAAACCCCTAAAATAGAAGCATAAAATTTTTGAAGCCTAAGAATTTGCTGTGTTTAAACAACATTCTGAGGTTTAGATTTTATCAAACTATCAGACTTACCAAGAGTAGGTTTAAAAAAAGTAGTAAGGTTATGGAAAAGGTTTATTTAGAAACCACCAAAGACGTATATAAGCAAGCCGCCGAAACACCAGATGTCGGTTTATGTTGTACCACCACGCCTATTTGGCAACTCCCCGGCTTGGATATTCCTAAAATCATGTTGGAAATGAATTATGGCTGTGGAAGCACGGTCAATCCAAGAGATTTGGTCAATGATCCTAAGATTTTGTATGTAGGTGTAGGGGGCGGCATGGAACTGCTCCAGTTTTCTTATTTCAGTCGTCAAACATCAGGGGTAATAGGGGTAGATGTAGTGGATGAAATGCTAACGGCCTCTCGTCAAAATTTTAAAGAAGCGGAAGCATTGAACCCTTGGTTCAAATCCGAATTTGTAGATCTCCGCAAAGGCGATGCACTCCATTTGCCGGTAGAGGATGGCTCCATTGATGTAGCGGCCCAAAACTGCTTGTTCAATATTTTTAAGTTAGACGATCTCAAAAAAGCCTTGGAAGAAGTGTACCGTACCCTCAAACCACACGGTCGTTTGGTGATGTCGGATCCCACTTGCGAACAGCCAATGCCCAATGAATTGAGAAATGACGACCGATTAAGAGCCTTGTGCCTAAGTGGTTCTATTCCATTGCAAGATTATATTGATATGATTACCAGTGTTGGTTTTGGAACGGTAGAAGTCCGTGCCAAACGCCCGTATCGTATCTTAGATCCTAAGCATTATGCTACGGATGAATTAATCTACATTGAGAGTGTAGAAGTATGTGCCATCAAAGATCCTATGCCAGCAGACGGGCCTTGTGTGTTTACAGGCAAAACGGCTATTTATTATGGCGATGAAGAATTTTTTGATGATGAAAAAGGGCATACCTTATTGCCCAACCAGCCTTTGGCGGTATGTGATAAGACGGCAAAGGCATTGGCCGATTTGGGTAGAGATGATATTTATATCTCGGAGTCTACCTATTTTTATGATGGTGGTGGTTGTTGTTAACAATAGCCTTTCTGATAAATTTTACTAGGAATAAGAATCTTGCTGCAAGTTACCCCCCGTTTGTTGTGCAAGATTCTTATTACCAATCTTATAGGTTCAAACCCTGCCTATTTTATCAATTGTACATTTTCATTTATAATGAACTACTTTATCAGCTTTTTACTGGTAATAGGGTTGCATGCTTGTGCCTATAGCCAAATTACTACAGGTAGTATAGAAGGAACCATTACCGACTTTGAAGACGCAGAACCCTTAATTGGCGCTACTATTATTGCCACCCATAGCCCTACAGGTACACAGTATTTTCAGACAGTACAAGCAGATGGCAGTTATATTCTATCCAATCTTCGTTCTGGAGGGCCTTATGTACTCGAAGTGAGTTATGTGGGCTTTGAAAAATTAGAACAAAAAGATATTTATGTCAATTTGGGGCAGGCTACACAACTCAATTTGCAACTCAAAACCAAATCGGTAGTTGACGCACCTATTCTGGTAACAGTGGACAGGGACGACCCTTTTAATGGGAGCAAAGATGGGGTCGGTACCAATATCGGGAAGGAAAAACTGGAAAAAACACCCACGCTCAATCGCAGTTTGCAAGATATTACCCGTTTGAGCCCCAATGGCTTTCAGAGTTCGTTTGGGGGCAATAATTATCGTTTTAATAACTTGAGTATTGATGGGGTGTCTAATAATGATGTAATTGGTTTTCAGGATCCTGCTTCTGGGGCAGGTGGGTCAGTGGCTTCGGGAACACCCGGTGCTTTGGCTGGTTCACAACCTATTAGTTTGGATGCCATTGCCGAGGTACAATTGTCGCTCTCGCCCTTTGATGTGCGTATTGGCAATTTTACAGGAGCCAATATCAATGCAGTAACTCGTGGCGGAACGAACAAACTGTCAGGCTCTGTCTATCTATTTGGTCGCAACCAATGGCTCACAGGTGTGAATGTGAACGATGGCCAAACCCCTATTGATACCTATTATGATGTCAATTTAGGCGGCCGTTTGGGAGGGGCTATTATTAAGAACAAGTTGTTCTTTTTTGCCAATTATGAATTTGCCTCTAGGAATGAACCCATCTTGAATGTACCCGGTACGTCGGGTTCGGTTATTCCAAGAAATATCATTGATCAAGTCACCAATCACCTCCTGACCAATTATGGTTATGACCCCGGCACGGCTGATGCCACCAATATAGAACAAACCAGCCATAAGATTTTTGCTCGCTTGGATTGGAATATCGGCAAGAATCACCAATTGACTCTAAGAGATAACTTGGTTGTTGCCTATGCTGATCGCTTAGAACGTGGTTCTTCTATCTTTAAATATGGCTCACAGGGCTATCGGCACAATAGCCGCAACAATAGTTTGGTAGCCGAACTCAAAAGCTCCTTTGACAACAATGTGTTCAATCACCTTACTGTAGGGTGGAACAATATGCAGGACAATCGTACTTTTGATGGCAGTATTTTCCCACATATAGAGATTCGTTACAACACCTCCAACACCATTTTTATTGGCCCTTATCGAGAGGCTTCTATTTATGGGGTCAATGTCAATTCCTTTCAGATTACAGACAATGTAACCATTCATCGCAAAAAGCATAAAATTACGATTGGTACGAATAATGATTTTTATGACATTCATTATCGTTTCTTGACCGCATGGAACGGGCGTTGGGAATACAGAACGGTAGATGACTTCTTGAATGATATGCCTTCCAGAATTAGAGGCGTATACAATTATACCAACAATGATTATGAGTTTAATCGTGCCGAACCCTCTGCACAGTTTGGTTTGGCGTTGTTGAGTTGGTATGTACAAGATCGTTTCCGGCTCAATGAGCGTTTTTCCATCACAGGAGGTATTCGTTTGGATATGCAGGTCAATCTCAATCCTGCTCCTGTCAATGAGCAAGTAACCAATACTCCTGAATTGGCCGAATACAATAACGTTTATGGTGGAGTGCCTCAAATCAATCCACGCTTGGCTTTTAATTGGATTATGGACAACAACCAGCGGCTGCAATTGCGTGGCGGAACGGGGATTTACTCGGGTAGAATTCCGTTTGCTTGGTATGCGTATTCTTACTATATCTCTGGTAATAATTATGGCAATATTGATTTAAGACCGGGAGGTGCGGTAGAGCCTATTACGGACAATTTGAGTGATTTGCGAAGCCAGCAGCCCAACTTGACAGAAATCAACTTGGTCAAAAATGATTTCCGTCTGCCTTCTGTATGGCGTTCTAGTTTGGCTTTGGATGTCAAATTGCCAGAGCAGATTTTCTTAACAGTGGAGGGGATGTACACCAAAACCATTAATGCTATTGTGTTCAAGTCGCTCAATCTAAAGGATTCTACAGCACAATTTGCAGGGGCCGATGACCGAACCTACTACTTGGGTTCGAGTAGCCAGCGCAAAATCAATCCTAATTTTACCAATGTTTTTGGCTTGGGCAATAGTGACAAAGGGTATCAATACAGTATTACACTCACTGCTACCAAGAAAATAGGAACTTTCTTTAGTGCATTTGCGGCGTATACCTTTGGCGAAAGCAAGGATTTGGTCAATGGGGTTAGGAATTCTATGGCTGCTAATTGGAATGTGAATCAGGCTGTTAATCCCAACGATTTGGAATTGACTTACTCCAACTTTGATATACGGCATCTGATGGTGTTTAATGTCAATTATGTACATCGTTGGTCCAAGAGCCACAAAACAGCCATCAATGCGGTGGCTACTATTCGCTCGGGAAGTCCTTTTTCGTTTGTGTATGCAGGGGATATGAACCGAGATGGTTCTAGTAATAATGACGTGATTTACATTCCTAGAGATGCCAGTGAAATTCGCTTTAGTGATATTAGAGATGCCAATGGAGTGTTGGTGACGAGTGCAGCCGAACAATGGGAACAGTTGGATGCTTATATTAGTAATAATAATTATCTCAACAATAATAGGGGGAGCTATGCCGAACGCAATGGGGCTCGAACGCCTTGGAATGGTCAAGTAGACTTGCGTTTGTCGCATACTTGGTATCCTAATAGAGACAAGAGCGAGCAGCGCATTGAATTCTCATTGGATATTATCAATGTTGCCAATTTGCTCAACTACCGTTGGGGCTGGCAGGCATTTGTGCCCAATATTCGAAATGCCTCTTACCGATTGTTGGATTTCAAAGGCATTGATCCAGACAATACGCCTGTATTCCAGTTTGATAATCCACAGGAGGATGCTTGGCAAATTGACCAGCTCCATTCGAGATGGCAAATGCAATTGGGCTTGCGTTGGTCGTTTTAGAGGGTAGTTTAGATTAAATTTTTATAATTAAGCTGACTAATCATAAGATTAGTTGGCTTTGTTGTTTTTATGTATTGCCTTTTTTAAGGTTGTATTATTAAGCAAATAAAAAAAAATATCAAATTGGATATTAATTGGAATAATATTAGAGCAATTGAAGGGCAACGAGAGGTGCGGTATACCCCATCCACTAGACCAAGTTAAGCAGTTTTGATAACTAATAAATTTAGTCGCATAAGTAGTTGTTCAAAATTCTTTATAACAAAAAACGGATATTTTCCTCCAGCTCATCGTTGAAAATACTCACCTTAGCGCGCTAAGGCTGCGTTTTTCGCCTTGATCTGAATAAAAATCTTCCATTTTTTAACTTACAATTAATTTTGTCCACCTACTTAAATCAAATTATTTAGATTGGGTTTGTTGTTCAGTTGTTGAAAGTGCTGCTGATTTTGCAGTCTACTAAAGATAACTTTTACAGTTTACAAAGCTTGATTGGCTACACTTTTCTAATTTCTAATCATCTTGCACTCAAAAATTGATAGAACACTAGAATAAGGACTAACTAAGTTCGGTATTGAACAGTCTTGGTATTAGTAAAATTAATAATTATTTGTACTTAATAAACCAGAACCTACTATAATGTGTTTATTATAATAGACTTGTTTTTAAGGGCTAATATGTAGGATTATTTTTTAAATATATTGAAGTTGAGGAGTAGATTAAAGAGGATGAAATTGCCCTTTTTCTGTTATTACCAAATGGTTTGATTGTATCATATCTGATTGGTTGTGGCAGTTAGTAGCTAGGTCTTATTTATTAATATTTTGAACTAAATACATTTTTATGAATTTTAAATTTTACTTTTCGCTATTGTTAGCCATATTGTTTGCTCTCAGTTCATTCTATAATCATTCATCGCATTTAAGCACTGCACCCAATAAGGGTGGAGAAGTTCTGAAGGAAGGTGAAAAAGTACCTCGTTTTGTTACCAAGGATGTTTTGGGTAATAAAGTGCATTTGAAAAAGGTCTTAAAAGACTCTAAAGTGCTATTAACTTTTTTGCGTCCTGCTTGGTGTCCTATTTGTAATGCTCGTACCCATGAATTGAGAGAAAATTATGAAGCTATGAAAGCGAAGGGATTTGAGATTATAGCGGTGTATCCATCTACAGAGAATGAATTGAAGGGTTATGTAAAGGATTTGGATATTCCTTTTGTGGTAATAGCTGACCCAGAGGAGGAGCTGTATCGCTTGTATGGTGTAGAGCGTTCTAAAGAAAAGTTTAATCAAACACTAAAAGAAGATAAGGCATTAGAGGCTATAAAAAAAGGTAAAGAGTTGTATGAGAAAAATGGCAATGATTATGGTGGCCTTAGGGAGGTAGAAGAGCCAATTATTCCTGCTGATTTTGTATTGGTGGGGGACAATGTACAGCAAGTACACTATGGAGATTTTATAGGAGACCATATTGCTATTAAAACACTTCAGGCAGTTGGTAATAATACCACTAAAGCTCGTTTCTAGGACGGAGCGTTTCTGATGTTCATGGAGCATTTTTGGTTTTTACCAAAATACATAAAACAGCCCTTCTCTTACTAGGTCGTAAGAAGAAGGGCTTTGTTCTTATCGCTTACTCAGTAATTATTTTAAAATTATTATTTGGCCATCTGGAAGGGTTACTTCTATGGAGGCTATCTTTCGTTGAGCACGTGGCCCTATGATATGCCAAGCCAGTAATAATTCTTCGATGACTTGCTCAGGAGTTGGTATCATACGGTTTTGAATGAAATTTTAACTTCTGCAAATAAATTACTGTTGGTAGTTAACTTTGTCGGCTGGGCCGATAAACGCACATTCGGAATCAGTACATTGGAACTATTGACTTGGTCAAACTGGTTGCGATCGACTAACAGCGTGTCTCTTCCAGTATCTATATTCTGGAATTTATACACCGTTAGACTATTATTGTAAGTAGGCAAGCGCAATTGGTCAATATTACCTGTATTTAAAGTAGTAGTATTGGTAGCAGTAGATTCCAATTGGTTGGGATCTATTGTTCCAGCGTCTTGATCAAGTAGTAAAGGATCCTTTAATGAATCTGGATTTATTGCCTCGGCATCTTTATCAAACAGCGATGAATCATCCAACGAATTTATGTCCGTTGTTTTGGTATCCGTAGACTCTAGTGTTGCGACAGTGCCATCTCCTCCATCTGGTGGTGGCGGTGGCGTATCATCCATAAACAAACTGGATAGTTCGAGTTTGGCTGTAATTTCACCTGCATCTATGACCAATCTGGATACATCCGACTGATTGATCAAGGCATTGAGCATTGTTTTCTCTTCATTGATAATCAGATCCGTAAAAAAGTCCTCTACAGCAATCAATCCCTCATTGGTAAATCCATTGGTGGCATCAATGAACAGACTAATATCATCAAAATTCTCCACTAGAAAATCGTTGAGAATTGGATCTACAGGCATCCCAAGAGTGAGTGAAAACCCAAAAAACTGTTGAATACGATCTGGTACTCTACTGCCAACATTATAGACCTGACGATAATTGGCATTGGGTAAATCTATGCGACCTTGCAATTCTGCATAGCGTTCTAGTTGGTAATTTTGAGACGAAAGAATGGCATCAAAAGTCTCTTGAATAAGCTGGGATACAAATTCCGCAAAGCCCAGCGATACTTCCTGGATATTTTGCATGTATATTAGCCGTTTAGAGGTGCATAATCAGTTTTGAAACGAATAAGGACACGGCCAAAGATGTCTACACGTGTACCACTGCTATCGCGTTGGTAAGATTTGGCGGTGTTGACGGTGACGGTGCGATTTTTTGTGCGTGATTTGCGTTTCTTTTTGAACAAACCTAAAAAGCCACCTCCTTTTACATTTTTTTCACGAGCTTTGTCTACATTTTTTTGTTTGTAGCCCGTTTCACTACCACTGCTAGAGGTGTTCCAAGTAGAAAACGTAATTTTGGTTTCAATTTCTCCCTCTGTAACCACCAAACGCATCATGCCTTGTTTAGCCATATTTTGTAAGAGGCTATATTTGTTGGAAGCAACTAAACTGGCAATGGCGGTTCTAATTTCACTGTAATCTGGAACAAGCGAAGTGACCCCATCATTATAACTGTTGACCATAGACTCTAAGCTGGCTTGTTCTGTCAACTTATTGGGGTTGCCAACATTGCTGATTACATCAGCAACGGCAGGGCCTAGTGTGTTGATTAATGCACCCCACCATTGATCTGTGGGTGCAGGAGTTCCCGTATCAATTGGTTTACCAGTAGGAGGGGATTCTAGTTGATCTAAAATAGTTGTTAAGGTAGCATCATCAACTTCAGGTAATTCGTACTTAAGGACAAAATCCGCAATTTGATCAAATGTTACTCCATCTTGAGTATTGTTGATGTAGACAGATAAATCCTGTGTTAGAGAGTTGACAAAGTCAGCATACTCTTCCATTTGTAAGGCATGGGCTTCCACCAAAGAGTCAAAAATACCAGTTACAAGTTCTTTAGAGAACTCTACAAAAGGGATTTCACCGAATCGTGCGGCGGTTTCTAATGCGTAATCGCTCATTAAATAAATGTTTTAAAGGTTTATAAAAATAAAAAATATAAATACAGGCACTACAACGTATATACTCGTTGTAGAGGCCACGGATGTTGCTTGTGTGATGACACTATAATGCCTTAACTACGAGGAGTAGTAAGATGTTAAGATGCCTAAGTTTTGGTAAATATTGAATGGATATGGAATGGTGTTTTGGGGGGTGGATGTAGTGAATAGTGTTGGAAAAATAGCATTTGGTTGGTCTTTAATTGGTACTCTTGTTATACGTTCTAAGTATAAGAGAAGTTGCATTTTTTACCAAGTTTTTTTTTTTCTGTAAAAAAAAGAACCCCTGTTCTGCCTAGTTGGCGGCAAAAACAGGGGAATAATTCAAAGGTATAAAACTAGTGGTAGCTATGTTATTTATCGGTTGCTTTTAGGGCTTTAATTTCAGCTTTTAGTGCATCAATTTGCGCTTGTTGTGCTTCAATCATGGTTTGTTGTTCTTGCATACCTTTGACCATAAAAGGAAGTAATTCGGTGTAAGATATCAAGTGTAGGTCTTTGATTTTGCTAGTGCCATTGGTATCATCTTCTTGGATTTTAACAACAGAAGGGAAGACTTCTTTGACTTCTTGAGCAATGAAACCAGCCATTTTAGACTCTTTATTCAATTGTGATTTGTAGTGATACATAGTTGGGCGCAACTTCATAATATCATCTATTGCAGAAGGAAGCTCCACAATGTTTTTTTTCAATCTACGATCGGATGTAGCAGCGTAGTTGCCTGATGTAGGGTCAAAACCACCTCGTAGATTATTATTGAAATACAAATCCATTTGGCTATTAGACTGAGAGGTGTATAGTGTCCATTGATTAGCATTGAAGCTTTGTTCAAGGGTTAATCCTCCAAATCCACCAGCACCAGTAAACTGGTCGTGTGCAATATGGAAGTTGCGATCTAGGTTAGCGGTACCAACCCCCACATTATTGTCACTAGCATCTACATACAAGCCATGTGTTTTGTCATCCGTCTCCACTCTAAAATCGCGATCCAGTCCTTGTTCATTAAATACAAATCGTGAATTGGCATCTAAATCTACAGAAGTAAGCCCATTTTCTCTGACAATAAAACGGCCATCGTCGCCATCATCTATCAATTCGGCGATAACAATACCCGCTGTACTTCCATCTCTCCAGTATACATCGCCACCAAAAGCAGCATCGCCATTATCAAAGACAGATAAATGATTGGTGCCACCATCCTGAATGTGAAATGCCCCCCCTATATTGACGTTGAAAGTCATGTCAAAGTTATCGGTGCTAATGAGTGTATTTTGATCCAATTGACCACCAAGACGAATTCTATCTGCAGTAGCATCTACATTTAATCCATTATCAGCACTAGCATTGAGTGTAACAGCACCAGCAGTACCACCATCTGTTAGTCCAGCGCCAGCAGTTACCTCTGTAATATCACCATTGGCAGGAATGGCTTGCGTTAATAAATCACCATTGGCATTGGCGACTACCATACGGTCGCCAGGACCAGCTAGAGTAGAAACCCTAGTGGTACCTACCACATGTAATTCACGAGCAGGTGTACCTGTACCAATACCTATTCGATTGTTACTAGCATTGATAAGCAACATATTGGGCTCTCCTTGAGATTCGACCCGAAAATCGCGGTCTAATCCTTGTTCATTGAATACAAATCGTGAATTGGCATCTAAATCTACCGCAACATTACCATTGTCTCTGACAATAAAACGACCACTGGCGGTGTTATCTCTTAATTCAGCAATAGTGATACCCGCCGTGCTTCCATCTCTCCAGTATACATCGCCACCAAAAGCAGCATCGCCATTATCAAAAACAGATAAATGATCCACTCCACCATCTCGAATGTGAAAAGCCCCTCCTATATTGACATTAAAAGCCATTTCAAAGACACTGGAATTGATAGTCGTATTTTCTACTAAGGTACCACCAAGACGAATTCTATCGGCAGCAGCATTGACATTCAAACCATTATTAACATTGGCATTTAAAGTAACGTTACCTACAGTTCCTCCACCAGTCAGACCATCGCCAGCCGTAACGCCTGTGATACTCCCCCCACTAGCAGGAATAGCTTGTGTTAGTAAATCACCGTTGGCATTGGCCACTACCATACGATTGCCAATACCAGCTAGAGTAGAAACCCTAGTGGTACCTACTACGTGTAATTCACGAGCAGGTGTACCTGTACCAATACCTATTCGATTGTTACTAGCATTGATAAGCAACATATTGGGCTCTCCTTGAGATTCGACCCGAAAATCGCGGTCTAATCCTTGTTCATTGAATACAAATCGTGAATTGGCATCTAAATCTACCGCAACATTACCATCGTCTCTGACAATAAAACGACCACTAGTAGTATTATCCCTCAATTCGGCGATAACAACACCAGCGGTACTTGCATCTCTCCAAAATACATCGCCGCCAAAAGCAACATCACCATCATTAAAAACAGAAAAATGATTGACGCTACCATCTTGAATATGAAATTCACCTGTTCCATTCAAATTAAAATTCATATTGAAGTTATCAAGACTGACAGTAGTATTTTCGATGAGAGCCCCTCCAAGGTGAATAAAATTGCCTACGTTGCGTAAACCATTGCGGCCAAACTTGTTAATAGCAGAAAGATCGACCGTTCTTGAACCACCACCATCTGTGATGGTCAGAGCATTGCCCAGCAAGTCAAAGCCAGTATTGTACTCGTTGCCAACAACAGCATCTGCATCATTGACTAAGCTGGATAAATCTACGGTAGTAGCTGCTCCATTTTCGATAGTAATGGTCAGATTGTTTCCCGCCAGTGTAGCTCCTGTTAAATTTTGATCATCAGTACCTGAACCACCAGTGGACAAGCCTGACCATTGGGTACCTGTCCAGTAGTAAAATCCACTGCCACTACCACCAACAATACTGTTGTTGTTGTTCCAAACTAGTAATCCAACAGCAGGAGCAGTAACAGGTGCTGGATTATTGACATTATTAATAGAAATTTGTGGAATAAGTAGTCCTTGGTTGTTGGACTCAATATGCAGTTTGGCACTTTGGTCAGGGGAACTTGTACCGATTCCTACAGATTGAGCTTGTAGGCTAAAAGTAGTGCTTAAAGTAAACAATATGCTGGCACTCCATTTGTAAAATGCGTTCATTAAATTTAGATTTATGAGTGATTGGTGTTCTTAATTTAGATGTGGGAATGATTGGCGAAGATAACTAATTTTTTATTTTTTCTTAAATAATAAAATTAAAAAAGTAAATCTATTGCAGAATAGCAACAAATAAAGCTGATTTGATATAAAAACTTGTAAGTGAATTTCTTAGGGGAGGAATGAATAGTGTTAATAGTAAGTTAAAAAAAAATAATATTAATGTAAATAGGGCTAGTTGCTTTTTTGAGAATTGTAGTGTTGCTAACTACAAGAATCTATGGATATTTAAGTATAAATTATAGGATAAAAAAGCCCTCTTTTTTTCTATTAAGTGTCGAAAACAGAGGGCTGCTTGAAAGGTGTACAACTACTGGTAGTTTATTACTTTTTGTTTGCTTCTAGTTTTTGTACAGTGGCTTTTAGTTCATCAATTTGCGCTTGTTGTGCTTCAATCATGGTTTGTTGTTCTTTGACAGCATTGATAAGAGCATAGGTAAATTTGTTGGGATCTACTTCTAAGAAGCTTTCACGTTGGGCTTGATTTGCTGCATAATCACTGTCTTCGGCATTTTGGTCATTGTCCAAGCGCACTTCACGAACCATATCAGGCGCAATTTTTTGCAATTCTTGAGCAATCACCCCTTGATAAACCCGATCTTTATTAACTTCGTCTTCTCCCCAGATTTCACTCATTTTATCATTATAGCTAAAATTAACGGTTCTAACTTGAGTAATGAGTGATAATCCTTCATTATAGTCTGTGATGTTCTTTTTGAGACGTTCATCAGAGAACACTGCCCAGTTACCGCCACCTGTTTTATTGGCTGTACCATTCACAGACAAGCGAGCTGTAGGGTTCTCCGTAAATACGCCTACATTGCCCCCTCTTACCAATGTTAAATTAATAGTTTCGGCCGTACAAGCACTAACAAACCTAAGCTTATTGTCATTTCCGTTGTGGCGTATATTAAATCCACAATAGGTTCCATTAGCAGTTGGATAGGTGGGAACACTTTCCTCAAATGTGAGGCGACCGGACTCTACTTGATTATAAGCCATAGCTCCAATTTGTACCGAAGGGGCATTGGCAGTAGCAGCCGTTAATAAGTGCGTACCATAAGTAGTATGCTGCCCAATAACAGCCCCCGTAGTAGTGCGTGAGCCACCTTGAATATGCAAGGCTTCTGAGGGTGCAGCAAGACCAATTCCTACACGGTTGGTACTGGCATCTACCCGAAACATATTGGCATTGCCATCCGATTCTACCCGAAAATCGCGATTCAAACCTTGCTCATTAAATACAAACTGTGTATTAGCATCTAAGTCTACAGAGATATTACCATTTTCTCTAACAATAAAACGGCCGTCATTGCCATCATCAATTAAGTTGGCTAATAAAGTACCTCCTGTATTCTCGTCTCTCCATTCTACATCCCCCCCAAATCTAATCGTTCCATTATCTAGTACGGTAAAGTGGTTGACTCCATTATCTTGGATATGGAAGTCACCTGTACCGTTTAAGTTGAAAGCCATTTGGAGTGCATTAGCAGTAATTGTTGTATTTTCTACCAAGTTCCCACCAAGGCGTATTCTATCGGCAGCGGCATTTACATTCAAACCATTATCCGCATTGGCATTGAGTGTAACCGTACCAACCGTTCCACCACCTATCAGCCCAGCACCGGCTGTTACACCAGTAATATCGCCATTGGCGGGAATCGCTTGTGTAAACAAATCACCATTGGCATTAGCAATCACCATACGATTACCAGCCCCTGCTAGGCTGTTTACTCTTACTGTACTATTGTTATAAGCATAAGAAATAACTTCGGTATCCACATTGTTATTTCTTCTGAAAAAGGTAATGCGGTCATTGCCTCCTATCATGGCAGGCGTGCCATCGCCGTCATAACCAAAACCACCACCAAAAGTAGTGCTTTGTCCTGCATAAAACATGCCCGAACCTTGGACAGCACCTGTAGCATACACAGCAGCTATGTCATTATCTGCTCTAAATAGGTGCAAGGCTTCGGCTGGAGCTCCAATACCTAATCCTATACGATCGGTTCCTGCATCCACCCGAAAAGCATTGGCATTTATATCCGATTCTACCCGAAAATCGCGATCCAAGCCTTGTTCATTAAATACAAACTGTGTATTGGCATCTAAGTCTACTGAAACGCCTCCATTTTCTCGAACAATAAAGCGTCCGTCGTTGCCATCGTCAATCAACTGGGCCAATATTGTACCAGCAGTATTTTCATCTCTCCACTCTACATCTCCACCAAAGCTAGAAGTACCATTGTCTAATACCGTAAAGTGGTTGATTCCATTATCCTGAATATTAAAATCGCCTATTCCATTGAGGTTAAAATTCATAGCAAAATCGCCAGCACTAACCGTAGTGTTTTCAATCAAAGGCCCTCCAAGATGAATAAAGTTGCCCACATTACGCAAGCCATTACGGCCCGATTCATTAAGTGCAGAAAGGTCAACGGTTCTAGCACCACCACCATCAGTGAGGGTCAGGTTAGTACCAGCCAGAGCAAAACCCGTATTGTACTCATTGCCAATAACGGCATCGGCATCGTTGACTAAGCTAGACAAATCTACCGTAGTAGCTGCTCCATTTTCAATAGTAATGGTCAGATTATTACCTGCCAAGGTAGCCCCCGTTAAGTTTTGGTCGTCAGTGCCCGAACTAGTTGATAAGCGTGCCCATTGTGTGCCTGTCCAATAGTAAAAGCCATCACCACCACCACCAACAGTTGCATTATTGGTATTCCAAACCAGTAATCCAACGGCAGGGGCGGTAACAGGAGCTGCATTATTGACATCTCCGATAGAAATTTGGGGTATAAGTAGTCCTTGGTTGTTGGACTCAATGTGTAGTTTGGCACTTTGGTCGGGGGAACCTATGCCAATCCCTACAGACTGCGCTTGTAAAGTAAAAGTGGTGCCCAAAGCAATTAATATGCTGGCACTCCATTGGTAAAAAGTGTTCATTTAATTTAGATTTTAATGTTGTTTTGAGTGATTTGTTTTTAGTTTATACATGGGAATCCTTTTAAAGATAAGCAAAAAAGATGAATTTTTGTGGTGTGCAAAATTGAAAAATGAATATTGCATCAATATGGGTGCAATAACAATAGATAGATATAAGGAATTGTAAATAAGTTTTTTAGGGTTTAAAATTAGACTATGGCGGAGCTAGAATAAAATAACAATCTTTTTTATTGACATGTAACTAGTTTAAAGTCTACGAAATATATGGCTGCAGTGTTTTTATGCAAAAAAAAATAGATATTGAAGTTGTTTAAATTTATTTGCATGAGCTCGCGTTGCTCGGTTAGCCTAATGTCGCTAATGAACTGAACGAAGTGAACTCATAAGCACTCGCAACGCGATCTGATATATTTGATATAGTATATCAAATAATCAGCCGCACTAAAGCTAATTTCGCCCTACTAGTGCGCTTCGCTTATGAGCTCGGCAAAGCCTCGGTTCATCGTTAAAAATTACTTCATGAGCTCGGCTATGGCCTCGGTTGACCCCATAGCGCTGCTATGAGCTAAATACGCTGAGTAGTTGTGCCTCTAGGCACAAGCATCGCAGATCGCTTTGCGAGTGCCTTGATTACTTGCGTGAGCTCGCAGGCTCGGTTAGAACTAAATTAGTACTCATTATCAACACAACTGCGAAGCACTCACGAAGTAATTCCATTTTTAAACAACTTCATTGATATGAATATAAGAAGCCTTCTGCTGGTCTGCCAACGTTAGGCTATTTGTTGTAAAAATAGCGACTTTTCCATTCTATTTTCTGTTTGAAAAGCCCCACCGTACCTACATATACAATATAAAACCAGTGCAGAAAGGCGGCAGGTAAGAAGGCTTTCATCAGTTTGGGGCGATCAAAAAAAGTTGCCATCATCTGAAGAAAGAAAAAATCACTCATAGCCTTGACTATAAATTTGCTAACCAGAGCCAAGAGAAACAAAGGGTTCCAAAGACTCAAGAGTATATCCAATAACATACTCATACAAAGTAGCCATACTGTGCCCGTCATAAACCAAATCTGCCAGCCTTGGTAAGCACTGGACTTGGATGCCCAACGCAAACGTTGCTGCAAAAAGTCATGCCATGTATTTTTGGCTTTTGTAAAGGTGCTGGCTTTTCTGTTCTTGAGATAGGTGATTTGAGCGGGGTATTTTGCTTGAATTTTTTGTAATAGCAACATATCATCACCAGAGGGGAGATGATCTATGCCCTCAAAGCCATTCACTTCCTCAAATACTTGACGTTCGTAGGCCAAATTGGCACCATTGCACAATCCCATAAATTGCCCCTTGATGCCTGCTGCCGACACGGCCATCATGCCCATAAAATCCAAACTTTGGAATTGTTCCAACACATTTTCTTCTTGATAGAAACAAACAGGAGCAGCTATAAACTTAGGCTTTTGGGCTTCATAAATACTGGTGATGTACGCCAACCAATGGTTGTGCATGGTACAATCGGCATCTGTAGTAACTATCAAGTGATGGGTAGAGGCTTGAATACCAGCAGCTAGAGCAGCTTTTTTGCCTGTTTGTGTGCCTGTAAGAGCAAGGAGATGTAGCTGTGGGTGTTGTTGGGTATACGTTTGAATAATATTGGCAGTATTATCGGTAGAATGATCGTCAATGATGTATATTTCCAGAAGATGTAGAGGGAACTGTTGGGCAATAAGTGCCTCTATGCAATGCTTTATTTGTTGTGCTTCATTGCGTGCTGCAACGAGTACGGTAACACTAGTTTGTGGTTGATAGTCAGTTGGTATTTCCCAATTATCTACTTGATTCCAGTAAACAATATAACAAACAATGACAGCTAGGTAACAGGCAAGTAATACAATAGAGAATAGTGCGTAGGAAATAAACATAAGATTGGAGCTTCGAGTAGGATAATGGCAACTGTTGTACAAAAGTACTATTTTGAGCGGTAATTATTCGATAGTTGTGGTGGTGCAAACTATATTTGGGCATCTACAATCCTAAATGAAGCATTGCCCAACCAACATTTTTGAAGTAACATTGTTACTTTAGTAAAAATGATTAAATTTTGTAAAGTATAATTTTAGAAAATGAGCAAACAAGATCCCCCTTCCATAGAAGATTTACGAGTAGATTACAAACTGGACACACTCGAAGAGGCCGATTTATTGGAGTCTCCAATAGCACAATTTGAGCATTGGTTTGCACAAGCTCAAGCAGCAGACCAATTAGAACCCAATGCTATGACCTTGGCTACTGTCAATGGCTATGGTATTCCATCAGCTCGTATCGTATTGTTGAAAGGAATAGAAGATGGTGGATTTCGTTTTTATACCAATTATGACAGTGCCAAAGCAGCAGAATTGGCAGAAAATCCCAATGTGTCTTTAGTGTTTTTTTGGGGAACATTGCAACGTCAAGTTCGTATTCAGGGAACAGCCGAACGATTGCCCGAAGCCGTTTCTACAGCCTATTTTCAGAGCAGACCTAAGGGCAGTCAAATAGGTGCTTGGGCTTCGGCACAGAGTACTATTATTACGGATAGAAGCATTGTAGAAGATAAAGTGCAGGAGTTGGAGAAGAGGTATGCCAATGAGGAGCAACTCCCCAAACCACCACATTGGGGAGGCTATGTAGTGTATCCATATCAAATTGAATTTTGGCAGGGCAGGAGTAGCCGTTTGCACGACCGTTTGCGCTATACGCTGGTAGAGCTAGAACCTAAAAAATGGAAAATTGAACGATTGGCGCCGTAGAAATTAGAAGAAAATTAATGGTTATTGCTTGGTAGGACGTAAGGACGAAGGAACAAAGATGGTATACACAACACTCTCTTGACATTCTTCTCCTTTTACAATTAGAATATTGCGATCTCTTTTAGATGATAAAATCATTTGCTTGGTTCGTTCATTGATTCGGCAAGTCAACTCATAGCGGCCATTGTTCATAATAAAATTGAGCAGTGCCTCATTAGGAACAGATAATTCTACTTGTGTTTCTATAATAACACGTCGGCCTTTGGTACTACGCCAAAAAATCTTAGCATTAGGAACATCTAATCGTAAGGTTTTGGCACTTCCAATCTCCACTGTTTGAGAAGTTCGTTTGGTCATTTGAGCAAACGACAAAATTACACAACACCAACAAAAAAGGCCGGTAAACAATAGGCGCCAGTATGTAGAGGAAAACGTATACATGATAAAGTAGCTTGAGGGACTAAAACTAACTAACCATCAGATGATATTTAACTTTCAACAGTGAGGATTAATTGAGGTTAAAATAGACAATAAACGATTGTGAAAACAATAATTCATTGGTTTTGTTGAAAAAATGATGCGTTTTTACTAAACACAAGACCAATTTTAGGCAGTAAAATTTAGTTGTGTATAAGAAAAAACTTTTAGTTGGTATTTAGAATTAAATTACAAAATAATCCAAGTATTATCCTTTTTTAGAGGAGTGAAGGTTTAGTAATCCCTAAGTATTTGATGAAATATAGTTGAAAAATAGTTGTTGACTATAGATTGGACTTTTTGTTTAAGGATATTGGTTTGATAAAAAATTAGTTACCAGTATTAGAATATCTTATTTGATTTGCCCTGATTTTACTTGGTTTTTCTATCCAGTAGTAAACAAAAGAAGCCATTAGTACACTGCATCCATAGCCTACCAAAAATACTAAAACTTTTTCATAAGGCAAACGATAATGGTGTGATAAGACATTTATTATCCCTTGTCCAACAGTCCAATGCAATAAATATAAACCATAAGAGCAACGACCGAGCCAAGCTGACCATTTGGGATTAAAAAATGGAAAAAAATGTATAAGGAACAAAGTAATGACCACAACAAGACTGTGTTCTACGGTCAAAATATAGTTTAGGAACAATAGACAAAGTATGCCAACACAACCAAATTCTATCCTAGAGAGGTGTTGTTGTTGGTACAAGATGTAATTGCCACTGAGTAAAAATAAAGGCAGCCATCTGAAAATGAGATCTTTTTGGTTGCTAACCAAACTCAAGCCTAGTAGTAATACATAACAACCACAACGCCACCCCAAACGTGGTGATGCCCAAAATGGGAAAATTAGTCCCAATAAACAATAATACTGAAATTCTACAGCAAGCGACCAATATACAGGGTTGAGCCAAGTTTGTTCTTCAAAAAATGGAAGGAGATAACCAAGGTGCAAACTTATATTCAACCACGAAAATTCTAATGGTTGGTGGTGTCTACAGGCTTGTAAGACCAAGTAGATTAAGGTGATGATAAGAGAACATAGGTAGGGTGGTTCTAGCCGCCAAATTCGCTTTTTGATAAAGGTAAAGAAATAGCGTATTTGGTACTGGTGACGCAATAGAGCCAAGGGCAAAACCAATCCTGACAAGACAAAAAATAAGGTCACACCATACTGTCCCCAATAACTCAGATTGCGTGCCCAAGGTGCCTCTATATAATTCACAGTGCCCCATACAAAATGATACAAACAAACAGCAGAAGCTGCCCAGCCTCGCAAGCTTTCTATAATCGGAATATATGGGCGAGCAGACAAGGGGATTAAGTGGATTGTGAAGGAGTGGACGGACGCTTGGATACCAAATAAACCCCTGTTGCAATCAAAATACCTGCAATGAGGAGGTAAATGGTCAATTCGTCTTTGCCTGCTCCAATGGCAATAACACTAGCTAATAGGGGTTGCAAATAAATGTAGGTACTGGCTACAGATGCTTTGACAATAGAGAGGGCTGCGCCACTCATCACATAAGTAAGATAGGTGACAAAGAACAGCACAAAACCAATATTCCAAAAGATAGAACTGGGCATGGCTCCAAAATCGGCTTGTTGTAAGGGAACCCACCCAAAAGGAATAACATACAAGGTGCCAAACAGAAAGACCCACTTGAGTGTGGTAAAGGGAGAATACTTACTCATGAGTGGCTTTACCAAGACCAAATAGCCGGCATATAGGGCGGCATTAATACCTACAAAAATATTTCCCAAACTGGGGTTGGGGGCATCTAATATGCCTGTTTTTCCTGTGAGAATGAGCAGGGCAGCCCCCGATAAGCCCAAAAAAATGCCCACTGCTTTGAGACTGGTAATTTTTTCTTTGAAAGCCACCATCGAGAGCAAAAGCACCAAGATAGGACTGACCAACATAATCAGTGCGCCATTGATAGGGGTTGTCAGATTCAGCCCATAAAAAAAACACAACTGGTTGCCTGCAATACCACAAACTCCACACAATGCCATGCGCCCCAAGTCCTTTTTTTCAACCTTTTCTCGCACAAACAAAAAATGCGTTATCCAAAGCAAGCTCGTGCCTGCCAAACAACGCAACATGATAAAACCAAACGGATCGAGATAATAGGTGGGGCCAGCCATCACAGGTTTGGCGATGGTAAAATTAGCCGCATAAATAAAAGCCACCCAAAATAGGCCAATATGTGCCAGTAAGAGTTTTTTATTCATCGAAGTTGTTTGAAATCAGAAGGAGAACAAAAGAACTGAAAATAGCATTAAAGCGCAAGTAAAAAACGCCATTTTACAAAGACTTAACCATTCAAGGAATAAGCCGTTTCTACCAAATCCTTGTAATGTCCGCCTTCAATTTGTAGCAGATCATGGTGAGTGCCCAACTCCTTGACTTGCCCTTTCTCTAGCACCATGATTTTGTCGGCGTGCTGAATGGTAGAAAGCCTATGAGCAATGATAATAGAAGTGCGTTTGGCAATCAATTTCTCAATAGCATATTGGATAATACTTTCTGTTTCGGGATCAATGGCAGAAGTAGCTTCATCCAAAATGAGAATCTTAGGATCGAAGACCAATGCCCTGACAAACGAAATCAATTGGCGTTGGCCCATAGAAAGGGTTGCACCACGTTCCATAACCTGATAATCATAGCCTTGCGGCAATTTTTCAATAAATGGATGTGCGCCGATTATTTTGGATGCTTCTATAACTTGTTCTCTAGTAATATGGGGGGCTTTGAGCGTAATATTGTCCAAAACAGAACCCGAAAACAAAAAGACATCTTGCAGCACCACGGCAATACTATTGCGTAAAGCAAACAATTCGTATTCCTGCAACAACACGTCATCAATCGTAATTTGGCCTTTATGGATTTCATAAAAACGACTCAAAATATTAATGACCGTTGATTTGCCTGCGCCTGTACTTCCCACAATGGCTAGGGTTTCTCCAGCTTGTATATCAAAGCTCACATCCTTCAAGATCCATTCTTTGACGTTTTCGGTGGGCTTATCTTGTTGATACGAAAAATAAACATGCTCAAAGCGGATATTGCCTTGTATTGTTTCGGGAACAAAAGTGCCCTTATTCTCAATAACATTAGTATTGTCCAATACTCCAAAAATACGTTTGGCAACAATAAAACCCATTTGCAAGGTATTGAATTTATCGGCCAATATTCGGATAGGACGAAACAGCATTCCCAAGTACAAAGGAAAAGCCACCAACACCCCCAAGGTTACTTCTCCACCAATCACCCCTCTTGCCCCATACCAAACCATCAGCCCCAAAGAAGTAGCCGAAAGAATTTCGACAGTCGGAAAGAAAATAGCATAGTAGAAAATAGAATTGATATTGGCCTTGGCATATTGGTCATTAATCTCCTTGAATTTCTCTAATTCTTGCTCCTCTGCATTAAAGGTTTGTACAATTCGCATACCCGTAATACGCTCTTGCAAAAAGGCATTCATATCCGATACCTGTGTACGAACCATTTCATAGGCTTTCTTGACCGCCTCCTTAAACCAATAGGTAAAAACAATTAATGCAGGAATTGTTACCAAACAAACCAAAGTTACTTTCCAGCTTGTAAACAACATGATCCCCAATACAAAAATAAGAGTAAGCACATCGGCAATAATCGTAATAAAACCCTGCGAAAAAACCGTATTAATTGTTTCTACATCATTGATAGTGCGGGTAGTAGAGGTGCCAATAGGTGTGGTGTCAAAATAATTGAGGCGCAAGCTATTGATGTGGTTAAAAACACGGGTTCGCAAATCCCGAATAACCGACTGCCCAAGCCAACTGGTAGAGTAAGAAAAGATATAGTACAAAATGCCTTGCAAAACCAAAATTCCAAAAAGGAGCATGACCATAAAAAGCAGCCCTTCACCATTATTGGTCAGAATACTTTCGTCTACGGTGCGTTGTACCAAATAGGGGCGCAAGATGGCAATAGGTGCCAAAATGATAGACAGAAAACCCGATAGTATAAAAACACCCTTATAAGGGGCTGCCAATCGAATAATACGCTTGGCTAATGCCCAATCGGCGTAGGAGGGAGGTGTAGTTGTTGAATTCAAAAAATATTATTTTTCGACAAGATAAATGATTTCATCATAAACACGCAGCGATTTAAGAAGTTCAAATTCTGCTACACTTTTGCATTTTATCATCAAGCCCTTGTAGCTGGGATCTTCATATTGATTAATAAAGCTGGTGTGCAATACTTCTTGAATATTCCAAGTGCCAATAACAGAACCACTCTCCAATGTCACCTGAATAGCCAAATCCTCATGCAGCTCTCCCGATTCTAAAGCCCCCAAAAGAACAACTTTTAATTTTTCCTCAAATCCATACACAACACGTACTCGAAACTTGCCATGAATAGATGCTTTATCTGTTGCCATAATTAGAATTTCTTGTTGAAGTTGTTTAAATATAGAGATACTTTATCCCCAATCAGTGAATAAAAAGTACCGAACAAAAGTACATTAATCTAGTTATAATATAGTGGTCTTAAAAATTATTTCACGATTAGTTTTTCAATTCCTAATCCCTGCGAGGTAATAACATGCAAGCTGTAGACTTTTTGGGTGAGATTTTGAGTAGGAATAATAGTGCTGTTGCCTTTTTGGACCAATTGCCCACTCGTATTGTACAATTCCCAACGCTCAAAAGCCCCACCATCTACCACCGTAATAACACAATTCTTCTGGGCGGGTTGTGGGCTTATTCGTATAGTAGGAAAAATAAGAACAGGCTTAGTTCTGTTGTTATTGGTGGTAATACTTGATTTTTGGCACCAAATAAAGCCGTCAGAACTGCCTTGAGCACTGCCTTTGTGCCTATTAGCAATACAAATACTATCCTGAAAACCGCCAATGAGCCATTTATGGCTCCAAGCATCCAAGGCCACACCACGAGCCACATCAAACCCACGTCCTTGCCCTGTTGTTAGCGTTGTCACTTGGCCTTGATGGTTGAGCTGCACCTCAAAAAACTCGGCTTTGTGCTGGCTGCCTGCTCTAAACTTGCCCCATTCCAAGGAATCCAAATAATAGCCCACCAACAGCACTTGTTGGCTATCAACTGCCATTCCTGTACTGTACGCATCGGCAAAGGCCGTGCTTTGTACTGCCCATTGGCTGTGCAGGTTGGTATCGAGTGCGGCCACAAAGGCATTCCCAAAGGTTTTAAAACCCGTTCTCAACCAGCAACTATCCAATTGCAAATAGCCACTAAAACGTCCAGCCCAATAAAGCCGCTGGTCAAAATACTCCAAGTGGGTGCATTCATTATCATACACGCCCGAAAACTGCTTTTGGGTCAATAACTGCCCTGTATGGGCATCTATACTCGCCAAAAACAAATCTCGGTACACATTATTCGCTCTTTTGAAAGGGGCTTGGAGTTCAAAATTGCCCTTAAATTCGCCAGCCCAATAAAGCCTGCCCTTGTTATCGGTCGCTAGACTTTTGCCTACAGCCTCTTGGCAATTGGCACTTGTTTGGCCCCAAACTATCTTGCCTTGGGGATTTATTTTGAGTAAGAAAGGAGCTGTAGCACAAGGCGCAAGGAGTGGCGGCCAATCATCCAAGAATAAAGTATCTTGAAAGTGGCCTGTCAAGTACAAAGCGCCTGTATGGTCTTTGATGCCGTCCAATACCTGTACAAAACCCGTATGAGGCAGTTGTCGCACCCAATCCAAACGCCCTCCTGCCTGCCATTTGCCAATAAAAACACCTGTACCATTCTGATACAAAACAGCAGCTTGCTCTCCAAAGAACAGGCTATCACCAAAACTCCCCACACCATACCAGCCCCCATTGGGCAGTGCCACCAAGGCCGACAATTGCTCTTGCTGTTGGCCGCCCATATAATACCTGCCCAAGAGCTGTTGTTGGGCATTATATTGATAAAAAAACAAATCACTGCTCCCTTTGGCTGCTTGCCCATCTAGTTCTTGCTGAAAACTGCCCCCTATCGTGATAATTTCTGTAGATACAGCAATGTGACTAGGCTCTACAACGGCCTTATTGTGCAGCCAAATAGGGGCTTGCCCCCACAAAAGTAGAGGGATAAATGTTATACAAAAGTGAAAAAATGCTTTTTTCTTATTCAAAATCAGTCTAAATAAAAGATTTGACAAAGACAGCAAGTGGGTGTCCTCAAAAAATAGTATTTTTGCACCATTATTGCTTATTGATTTACTGTAATAATTAGGGACAAAAAACATACCTATGTGTTTGGTAAAAGCAGTACCATACACAACAAGTTTTGTTCAAGAACGATCAATCTATATCATTATAATATAAACAATGAAAAAGACACATATATTAGGATTAATTGCCATAGCTATAGCTATTGGAGCTTTAATTTCGATTGCTGGCCAAGCTAGTACTTATACCAATTTTACCGAAGCAAAATTGCAGCCAGATGCCACCCACCAAGTGGTAGGGCATCTTTCTATGGATAAACCAGTGGTTTACAATCCAGAGAAAGACCCCAATTCGTTTTCTTTTTACATGAAAGACGAGGCAGGGACAGAAATGCAGGTCATTTGCCAAAAAGAAAAACCAGCAGAATTTGAACGCTCGGAGCAAATTGTACTCAAGGGAAGAATGCAAGGAGAGACTTTTGTGGCCCACAATATTCTACTCAAATGCCCTTCTAAGTACCAAGATGAGATGATTCAGAACAAGAACATTATTTATGAGGATGCTTAGATATTGGGGATAAAATCCAGAGCATTACAAAAAAAATAGAACATGGATGCTGAGTAAAGATTCAGCAACATCCATAGTATACATATCAAAGTAGTCATAAAAACATGATTGAATATATAGGAGAGCATTTGTGGGTAGGCCAATTGGGGCAATTTCTTATATTTTTAGCATTTACAACCGCTGTTTTGGCAGCGACCAGTTATTCGTTTGGTACGAATGCCAAGGATGCAGCGCAAAAAGCCAATTGGAAATTATTGGGGCGAGGGGCATTTTGGGTACATGGTGCATCTATCATTACCGTTATTGCCTTGATCTTTTTCATGATGATTAATCGTTATTATGAATATGATTATGTGTGGAGCCATGTTTCCGATAGCTTGCCGTTTCGTTACACGTTTGCTGCTTTTTGGGAAGGGCAAGAGGGCAGTTTTTTGCTTTGGTTGTTTTGGCATTCCATTTTAGGATTTGTATTGATAAAGCGGGGCAATGAATGGGAACAACCCGTGATGGCGGTGTTGTCGTTTGCACAAATCTTTTTTGTCTTTTTTATTTTGGGGCTGTATTTTGATGGAGGCGATCCCCAAGATACCAGTTATGCGTTCTTGGGCCATATTTATGGGCGCAGTGGCTTTGTTTGGGCCTTGCTGACAGGTGGTTTGGCTTGGGCAGCGAGTAGAGCAGGAGGGCAAACCCGTCAGATTTTGGCAGGGATGGCCGTGTTGCCTACTGTTGTATTGTTGGGCTTGGTGTTGGCAGGTTGTTATCATTTGGGCGAGGTGAGAATTGGTGGAAGCCCCTTTATGTTGTTGAGAAATGTGCATTTTGCGCCCTTGTTTAATACGCCCAATTATCTGGCCTCTATAGAAGGCACAGGCTTGAATCCTCTCTTGCAGAACTACTGGATGACCATTCACCCACCTACCTTATTTTTGGGTTTTGCTACTACTATTATTCCCTGTGCTTATGCTATTGCAGGGCTTTGGACAGGCGAGCACAAACGCTGGATGGAGCCAGCTTTGAAGTGGGCTTTGATTAGTGCGGCTATTTTGGGGATTGGTATTTTTATGGGCGGTGTTTGGGCTTACGAGGCGTTGAGTTTTGGCGGTTATTGGGCTTGGGATCCAGTGGAGAATGCTTCTTTGGTGCCTTGGATTACCTTGGTGGCAGGCATACACACGACACTAGTGGCACGTGCTACAGGTTATTCTACCAAGAGCAGCTATATTTTTTACATGCTTACCTTTTTGCTCATTGTGTATTCTACGTTCTTGACTCGAAGTGGAATTTTGGGCGAAACCTCTGTTCATGCCTTTACCGAAATGGGCTTGGAGTGGCAGATGATTTTGTTTATGGGGGTGTTGACGGTTTTGGGGGTTCTGTTTTATTACAAGAGAAGAAAAGAAATTCCTGCTCCCGAACGAGAAGAGAGTATTTATTCCAGAGAGTTTTGGATGTTTGTAGGGGCGTTGGTGCTGCTATTTTCGGCTGGCCTGATTACTGTGACCACTTCTATTCCTGTTATCAATGCCATTGCAACGATTGAGCCGTTTGAAACCCTTATTGGGTGGAGCAGCAGTGCTACAGCAGGCTTGGAAGGCACTTCTTTGGCTAGTTTGCACCAGTTTTTTGTCAATTTGGAGGGCGGCAAAATTGCCCCACCAGAGGATGTGGTAGCCCACCACAACAATTTCCAATTGTGGATTGCGGTTTTGGTGGCCTTGTTGTCGGGGGTGGTGCAGTTTGTCCATTACAAGAAGGAAAGCATGAATGGGGCGTATGGAAAAAACTTTGCTATTTATGTGGGCGGTTCCTTGGTGCTATCTGCTGCACTGACCTATCCAATCATGAATGCTACAGGCATACAAGCTTGGCAGTACTGGTTGCTGGTAGGTTGTGCTTTGTTTGCGGTATTTACCAATGTGGGCTATATTTTGGGCGTAGCCAAAGGCAATTTAAAATTGGCTGGTTCTGCTCTATCTCATACGGGCTTTGGATTGATGTTGGTAGGGGTGGTATTTTCGGGCGCACTCAAAAACGCCTTGGAAGATCCCTTTGCAGGAGCTAATTTAGCAGGCATTTTGGGCGATTTGAACAAACAAACCAACAAAAATATTTTGGTGCCTTATGGGCAAACCATTGAGCTAACCCAAGGTTTTAGTGTCAGCTACACTAATCGTTGGACAGAGGGCAATGCCTTTTATTATGAGCTTAATTTTATTCGCAAGGACGAAAAAGGCAATATTGTAGATCGCTTTATCACTACACCCAATGTACTGCACGATACCCTGCCCAATGGCTCTTTGAAATTCCGTACAGCCAATCCCAATACCAAGCACTATTGGGATAGAGATGTCTTTACCTTGGCCGTGCCCGATTGGGCATTTGTAGACCCCGAGGCAGAAGCAGCAGTAGATACCAATGCTTGGCAGCCTGTTACGATTTCTATGGGCGATACGTTTTATACCCAACGTTATTTTGTGGTGTATGAGGACAATGACAGAGTGACTTATGAGCACCCAGATTACCAACCAGAACAAGGGGATATGCCGCTAACAGGGGTGTTGGGAATTTATGACCCCCAAGGCAATAAAGTAGAGGAAGCGCGTACACTCTACTATATCAGAGGCCAGCGTGAGTTTAGCTTGCCCACAGAACTCCCCGAATTGGGCTTGGAAATCAAAATGTCCAACATTTTGGTGGACCAAGAAACCAAAAAAGGGCGCATTGTATTTAAGGTCAAAGAAAAAGCGCCACGCAAGGATTATGTGGTTGTACAAGCCTTGATTTTTCCAGGTATACAGTTGGTTTGGATTGGCTGTATTATGATGATGGTTGGTTTGTTTTTTAGTGGAATGCAGCGGTTGCGTAACAAGCGGCGAGCGGTGGAGGTGTAAGTTATTTTTGTTTGTACTGTACAATATGAAATCGCCTAGTTTCGGATGAAGCTAGGCGATTTTTTTTGTGGGATTTTGACTGAGAATTGTTATATTGTTATGTGTTAATAAAAGTATTTTACTTTGATTGTTGTATACTGCCAGTAATTGGGTGGAGTGAAGTAGAGTGCCTTTTATTAAACAACTATTTTTTCCCTAAAAAAGACATTATGAGAACCTTAATCATTGGAATACTAGCTGTAGTATTCTACCTGTACTCCTGTAAGAAGGAGCCTCAAAATTTTTACCAAGTAGAACCCATCAAAGTCTCTAAAGAGTTGGTTTGCCAAAATACAGCCCTGCTCTTAGAATTAGAACAAGAGCTTAACCAAGAAAACAACTCTGTGCATTTAATCCTTCAAAACCAAGGTAGCCAAGGACTTACAGGGAACGATTCTGTTGTTATTTCTATTCATTTTTATAAAAATGACACCCTTACGCTCGAAAATCTTCACGCCTTGTATGTGACAACACTCAAAGCTCCCTTTGCTGTTGGCGATAGCGTACATCAAGCCGTTAACCGTTATTTTCCTTACCCTATTGCTGCAAATAACGTAGAAATATCTATTCTTAAATGCCCGAACTTTAACAATGATTTTTCGGGGATTTACACAGGTGATTATCTGGTGCCTAAATTTAAAGCAAACCGCAATGATACGGTTCCAGGGGAAGCGCGTTGTCAAGTAGATACCAAAGGAAATTTTAAATTGTGGCTAGAGCAAAAAAGTACCAATGCCAACTTTAAAACCAGAAACATTACAGGCAATATCAGCAACAATGGTCTGTTAGCGGCAGAAGCCTATGAGGTTGACCAAACCTTTGTAAGTTTTATGAACACGGATAGCTTGACAGTGGCACCACTTGACAGCAATCAACAACTCCAGTTCAATTTATATTTTAACGATCGACAAGTTATTTACGATTCTGATACCTGCACCAACCTAATTCTAGACCTTTCAAAAATCTACTAATCATGAAAAATACCGTTATTTTAACGCTAATGGCTCTGTTTGTTGTTTTGATGACAACAGTAGCTAGTGGTCAAAACAAAGGACAAACCCAAACTTTTAATTATGATTATACCCACAATTATGTAGTAGAATGGAAAGAGGAGGATGGTAAATTCAATATCAAAATCACTAAGGGCGAAAAATCGGATTCGTTTATCATAGAAAAAGAATTGGATAATGCTGTTTTTACAACTGCATTTATGGATGTTTTTAAGGAGGTGGTCTTGGATAAAGAGATTGATGATTTAGCACTCAGAAAAATAATTTATCAGGCCAATGAGGTGCGCCTGCATATCAAGGCGCAAAGCCTTTCTAATGATGACCGCCCCAAGGCAGGTGATATAACCATATCTAAGGAGGTAGATATTATTAAGTTTACAGAGGATTGGCGATTGAAGTGTAATCGGGTGAAGAAATGTGGAGCTAATAACCGAGCAAATGCAGATACTATTAGTATTTATGCTTCCTTTTTTGAATTTATACTTTATTTAACCAAGACACCAGAAGAGTTTGAGCAGAATAAAGCTACAATCAGAGATCTTATTCAAGAAATAAAAATTACGCTTTTGGATATGGATGCAGATGTACAAGAAACTTTGGATTTGTGCCTGTCATATGCAAATAATCACACTGTAACACAATTGGAGTTAAATAAGTTGAATGCTAGTTTTGAGTTTTATAAGAATGTTTATAATAAAATATTAGAAAAAAATTATACAAATAGTAGGACTAAGTGTAAACAAAAAGAACGATTAGCTAACAAGAAGAAAAATAAAAAATACTATTATAAATGGAAAAATGTTGGAACTATGTGTCCAAGCAAACAACGCAAAGTCCATGAAATAAAGAAAGAACGTGAATATCTATTGGATATTGATAAGAAGAAAGAGGAGTTGAATGCTTTTTTTGAGCATTATATTCATGAGCATTTGGAAGAAAAGAAAAAATCGCTTCAAGGAATAGAGGATACACTCAGTGACTTAAATAAGAGACAAGAAAAATTGATAAAGAGTGAAGAAGAAGTCAAATCACTTAAAGAAAGAGTTGTTGGAATTAATGGCACAATTCAGAAACTAAAAAATAGTATTGCAAAGGATGATAGTAAATTGGATACCATACAAAGAGAAATAAAAAAATATGAACTAAAAAAAGAACGTTTTAACTTGTATATTCTTACTATTAAAGAATTATTAAGAGATAAGGAAATAGATAGTTTATGGAATTATAAAAATGAGCTTGATATTAAAAAATTTAAGCAACAACCATCTAATGTACGAAGTAACATCCTAGAGATACTAGATGTTTGGCCTACTGATACTGATAGCCTAAGTGCTGATGATTTCTCTGTTACACGATGTAAAACTCTTAAAGAGTGTAAAGAATACTATAGTGAGGAACTTAATAATATTGAGCAGGACTTAAAAGGATTAACCAGTACTAAAGATAGTCTTGAGCATAGTATCGAAAATACTAAATCACGTATTGAAGATTTTAAAAAAGAACAAAAAGATTTAAATGCTGCTATTAATAAGTTAGAAAGCGTACCTCGATTTAAATACTATAATCGTTTAAATAATACAAAATACTTCCTATATAATAAAGATGAAATAAAAAAAGAGATAAGTAACTATAAGGAACGCAAGGAAAAAGTCAAAAGAAACATCGAATACCTCGAAGCTTTATCCCAAAAACTAGAGCAACAAAAAGCAGCAATTGAAAAAGAATCTATCCAACAAAAATTCATTGTAGACTCTATTCAGATAGAGTTTTATGAAGGCTTTATTGAAAATATTTGGGTAAGAGGGCATTTAAAAGCTGATAAAAGTAGGACATTAAAGTTTGAGAATAGAGCACCTATTGGATTTTCGAGCAAAAAAGCTTATGACAAGAATAGCACTATTTGGCTGACTGCGTCAGATGATGATGATGCGTATTGGGTCTTGTATATGGGGGAGTTGCTTACTTATTTGCAACACCACGAGAATGGAACCAAAGATTTTTCGCCAGCCAATGGTACGGAAGAAATCAAAGAATTTGACAAAGCTATTGAGCTCAGAAAACAAGCTACCTTCAAGATATTAGAAGCGCATGTATACAGTGATTTTGTGGGGTTTAATGCCAATAGCCCCAATGGATTGATCCAAACAGAAATAAGCAAGCGTTTTAATCTTTTTACCAAGCGATTTGGCTCTTTCTTAAGAAAAGATGCCGTCTATTGTAAGTGTGCTGGACCTAGATATGGGTTTAATTGGGGCTTTGGTAATTTTGTTCGGCCCTCTTTTGTGTTTTCTAAATTTGAGGACAAAGAGCGATTGTTGTCTGTGAATGCTTATCATGAAATTATTAATGGACAACTAAGAAGTATCAAGTATGTTTCTACTCAGGATATTTTGCAGCACGAGGTTTTTAGTGTTGGCGCTCTGATTAATGTAGTGACCTTGGATGCACCGATACAGAAGTCGAGTTTGACCTTGAATGCAGGTTTTAGATTTGGTAGAACCGAATTGAGGGATAGTGTTTATCAGTACAAAGACAATAAAATTAGTAGAGTGAAGGAGGATAACTATGGTTTGAATACCGTAAGAGGGTTTTTAGAATTGGATTATCGAGTTACCCCTCAAAACAGATATGGTATTGGAACATCGCTTCGCTTGGTTTATATGCCAATTTTTACGGATAATGCCGCAGATTTGTACCAATATAATCGCCTAGACGAGTATAATGATGTAAAACCGAATGGCAATCGTTGGATGGTGCGTTTTGAAGCATCGGGCTTCTTTAAACCAGCCAAAGACAGCGATAACAAATTATTTTTGCGGTATAGATTTCATGGGCAATTAAATGATTTAAATTATAATTTTCATCAGTTGCAAGTTGGGTATTCCTTCTATCTATTGCGTAATAATGTGAATGTTAATAAAGGGACTAAGTAACTTGGCTAGAGTTTTTGAACAAAAGCACCCTACACTAACAAGCGTTGGTGTAGGGTTTTTAATTTGGGGAGTGTATGGGCGAAAATGGAAGCTTTTTTAGTGTATTCTAGTTGTGTATCGGAGTTTCCTCACCTGTCCCAATTCCAAATAAACAGCACCGATTTTTAATTTTGTCCGAATTTTATTTGTGTAAAATTACAGCTTTGTGGTTTCCCAAACATTAGGCTTCTTGTTTTTCTATTTTTAGATTTTTATTAATTAAATTGTAGGAAGTAGAGCGTAAGCAGAATAAAAAATTGTGTTTATGTAGACCAAGCATCTATTTTTAAGTAGTTACCTTGAGTAACCAAATCAAAAGCATTATGACAACGTCCAGAAGCTTCACGAACCCCACTGATTGCCCAGTCGTTCACACTATGTCCTTAATTGGCGGAAGATGGAAACCTGTTATTCTACACAGCCTAAAAGATGGAAAACAACGGTTTGGTGCATTGACCACCCAGATTCCCAGTATTTCTCACAAAATTCTAAGCGAGCAATTGCGTGCCTTGGAGGCCACTGGTTTGGTCAAAGCCAAGCAATTTGAGCAAGCATTGCCCAAAACCGAGTATTCGCTCACCAAAAAGGGAAAATCATTGCTTCCTATTATTAATGCCATGTCTGATTGGGGCAAGTCTGAATTGACACAGGCGCAAGCTGGATAAGTGGTAGGCTATATTTTAGTATAATTTTAAACAATCGTATAGGATAAGGTTGGAAGCTGTTTGCCAACAGCTTGGAGGCATTGCTTTGTCTTTTTGGTGAGCGAGTGTATACCGTTATTCTATTTTTTAATAACTTCAGTAAGTTGTTGTGATTTGTGCTATACTTACTGTAACTTTATTAATGGAGTGACTTTTCTCCCATGATTTGTTTAACCTATATCTACGTATGAAACTTATCCTACCCCTCCTAATTTGTTGTTTGTATATAGTTAGGGCATTGGCTCAAGATATACATTCGCCCGCAGAGCTATTAGAAATCCTTGAAAAGTCTACGAATACTTATGAATTAAATCGTTTGGAAGTCCCCATAGAGTTTGATGGTAGAGTGGTTATCAATAGCAATACATCCTATCGAAAAAAAGAAGGGGATGGTTTTATTGCTGTAGAGGTAGAACTAGGAGCATCTGCAAAAGTTATCAAGGAAGAGGCGGAGGAATTGTTTCAGAAGAAGGAATACGAGCAAGCGCGGTTGTTGTATGAGAAACTGCTGCAAATGCACCCAGAGTACACCAAATTATTGGTTTATATTGGGCAGACCTACCATTTGGAGGGAGAGGTGCAAAAGGCTATTCCGTTTTATACCAAGGCGGTAGAGCAAAATTTCATTGATTATATGGGGCATTGGTTCTTGGGGCGTGCGCTATGGGATATTGGGGAGGTAGATGATTGTTTGGCTTCGTATATGGTGGCTCATTTGCTCAATAGAAATCATCCCTTGCTAACCAAAGAATTGATAAAGGTATTGGCTGTGAATGGCTTGGAGTATAATGAGTGGCGATTTATTCCCCAAATTGAGCTGAATCAAATTGATTCGACCACTATGGTCGTGACGTATGCTAGTGGTTGGGAGGGTTATGCTATTGCCAAAGCAGTGTGGGCATTTGAACGGAGCCATAGTGAAAAAATGGGGCAGGTGTTTGGCGTACCCTCTATGGTGCAAGAGCAGGAAGCTCTGCTTGCTTTTTACTTGACCCATGAGCTAGGCAACAAAAAATTATCAAAAGCACCTTTTGTAAAAGCATTTAAATATGCTGTGGATAATAAGCAGGTGGAGGCATTTATATTGTATGAAATCTTTTTGGTACAAGAGCCTTCTATTGCCTATCAGTTGTCGTTGGATAATTTTATCTATTTATCAGAATATGTGATTGATAATCATTGTACCGTTATAAAAGGGAAGAAAAAGCGCAAGAAGAAAAAGAAGAAGCAAGGGCAATGATAATTATTCTTATCCATAAGTTTTTTTCACTCATTTATGAAGCAGCATTCAATTATTAATCAGGGCTTGTATTACATTCATGCTAGTGTATTGCTGTTTGGAATGGTGGGCTTGTTTGCAGAATTGTTGCCTTTGTCTCCAACATCTATTGTGTTTGGGCGAGTGGTGTTTGCGGCGGTTGCTTTATGGGTAGTGTTGCGGTGGCGAGGGGAGTCCTTGCGATTGGCCGAAAAAAAACATTATGGTTATTTTTTCTTGTTGGGAGCCTTGTTGGCCTTGCATTGGGTGGCTTTGTTTGCCTCTATTCAACAATCAACAGTAGCTATAGGCTTGCTTACGTTTTCCACTTTTCCCATTTTTACCACCTTTTTGGAGCCACTGTTGCGTGCAACGCGCCTCCACCCCCAAGACCTTTTGTACGCCTTTCTCACCCTAATAGGCGTAGCCTTAATTGTTCCGAGTTGGAGTTGGGACGATCCCAATACAGCAGGCGTGTTGTGGGGTATTTTTTCGGGGGCTAGTTTTGCCTTATTATCCATTCTCAATCGCAAGTGGGTGGCCGAATACTCCCCTTGGTTGATTGCTTGGTATCAGGACAGCAGTGCAGCTTTGGTATTGTGTCCTTGGGTGGTGGGGCAATCGTGGGCATTGAGCACCGGCCAATGGGGCTTATTAGTTCTATTGGGCGTGGTATTCACTGCCTTAGCACATGGTTGGTTCATACAGGGTTTAAAAACTGTATCGGCACAAAAAGCCAGTTTGATTGCCAGTTTGGAACCCGTGTATGGCATTATAGCGGCGGTTATTTTATTGGGCGAATGGCCCACAGGGCGTGTATATGCAGGAGGAGTCATTATATTGGGGGTGAGTTGGTATGCGACTCGTGCAGCCCAGCAGGCAAATTGTCACAAGTATTAAACCACACCCTCTTGTTCAAAAATCAAATTTTCAATACGAGCATTGTCTGCAGCATTGGGAACATGTTTGGCATTGGGTAGGAGCAGTGCCGTCTGAAGGTTGGGAAATAATTTCTTGGAGCGTTTAAGCATTTTGGCACCGGGAAAGAGCAAGTCATGGCCAGAGCCAATTACCGAAATAGGCGTTTGTATGCGTTGAGCATCTTTGACACTCAAGTTGGGAATGGGACTAAAATCGAGTTTATAGTTTGGCAAAACAGCCCCCATAAAAGCTAGTGCAAAAGGATCTTCTTCTGTAAACATAGCACTTAAAAACTGTTTCAAATATACCTCTTTTTTTGTTTTAATGTATTTTTTCATAGGTAAAAATAATTTAAAAATACCTTTTAAGGGATTGCCACTAACAATACCAGCAGGAGCAGCCAAGTAAGCCGATTTTACACGTCGTTCATCCTCTACCAATGCCTTGGTAATAATCATTCCCCCCAAAGAAAAACCTAACAAGACTACCTGTTCTAAATCTAGTTTTTCTAATACATCATTCAACCATTGCCCATAGGCTGGCCCCTTGTAAGGTAATGCTACTTCTGCACTTCTATTGGGTTGTCCCAATACATCCACAGCATACACACAAAAGTGTTTTATTAGGTTGGGATATACTTCTAGGGCTACAGGGGCACAACCATTGGAGCCATGTAACAAGACCAAGGGTGGTTTATTGGTATCTCCTGTTATAATTATTCGTGTTTGTCCGAAGGTCGAATCAACATCTTTTAGGGTATAGGGATGCGGCCAATCCTGCAACTTTTGGTCATAAAGTTTTAAAACAACTGCTTTTGATTTAGGATGTATATATAAAGACATAATTTAGAATTTTTAGTTTTTTATGTAAAGTTACATTTTTGATAAAGAATAAAAGGTAGTTGCGTAAGCTTTTGCCAAATAATATTTATATACATAATTAGCTATAGGGGGCAATATTTGATTGCAATTTAAGTTGTTACTAAGTAGGTTTTTTTGTATCTTATCGGCCTAAGCTCTTTAATTTTTGATAATCATCTAAAAAATAGTGTGTTATGAGTAAATATATGACTCTATTGTTGTCTGTTTTCAGTACTATGGTTCTTACCGCCCAAAACGTAGGAATCGGAACAAGTACACCTCACCCCAGCGCCAAATTAGATGTAACTGCAACTGATCGAGGTTTCCTACTTCCCAGAGTAACCTTGGTCGACGTAACTGATGGAACCACCCCTGTAAATGCTCCCGCTACAGGATTGATGGTATACAACACCAATGCTGGTGTAACGGGAGGATCTGGAGAAGGATTTTATTATTGGGATGGCACGGTATGGGTCACCCTAGGTGCCTCGGCATCTGCCACAGACAATGATTGGGACATTAACGCCAATGGTACTGGTTTGCAGGCCATACCTGGTGGTAGTACTGCCTCAGGGAATCTAGCCCTAGCTGCAGGACTAAGAAGTATTGCTTCTGGTCGTTGTAGCTATAGTTTTGGTCAAGATAACTTGGCTAGTGGTATGTATTCAAGTGCTACAGGACAAGACAATGAGGCAATAGCTATTTATGCTTTTGCTCATGGTCAAAATAACGACGCCTTTGATAGGTATGCTTATGCCTATGGACAAGACAATCAATCAACGAGTCGTTATACATACACCTATGGTGAGGCAAATATTGCATCTGATCGCTACGCCTATAGCTATGGACAAGGTAACCAGGCAACAGATCGTTATTCTTTTGCCATAGGAGAAACAAATGATGTCTCAGGAAACTCTTCCTTTGCTTTTGGGCAGGATAATATTGTACCGGGTAATTCCTCTTTTGTTTTTGGAGAGGAAAACCGAGCACAAGGTAATCTTTCGGTAGCTATTGGAGAGGATAACCTTGTATCTGGTGATTATGGTATGGCACTAGGAGGTTTTCAAAATACCAGTGCACGAGATGGTGCAGTTGTGCTTGGTGGTAGTACCAACACAGCTGATGGTATATATGCTATAACTACAGGAGGACGAGGCAATACAGTTAGTGACCAATATTCTGCCTCTTTAGGAGGAAGGAATAATATTGTTAGTGATGAGTATGCTGTAGTTCTAGGAGGACAAGATAATACTGTTAGCAGTTCATACTCTGCAGTTCTAGGAGGACTGAATAATACTGTTAGTAATGATTATGCTGCCACAGTAGGAGGGAGAAACAATAGAGCTGAGGGAAGATATTCTATGGCGGCTGGTTCAGGGAGTGTAGCTGCTTCCTTTGGTGAGATAGTAGTGGGGTTGTACAATACAACTTATACACCAGCCAGTGCCAATGGCTGGAGAGCTAATGACCGTATTTTTGTAGTTGGAAAAGGTCAGGGTGATCTTAGTCGCTCCAATGCTATGACCGTGTATAAAGATGGTAGCATCAATATCAATGATTCCTACACCTTGCCTACTACAGATGGAGGAGCTGGCAATGTACTCACTACAGACGGTAGTGGTATCGTATCATGGCAAGCGGCTCTTAGTGGCTGGGGCTTGACAGGAAATGTGGGTAGCAATCCTGCTAGTGACTTTGTAGGAACAGCAGATAATGTGGGTCTGAATATTCGTACCAACAATGTTAATAGAATTCAAATCAGCAATACTGGAAATGTTGGTATCAATACTACTCCTACTGCTATGTTGGATGTTAATGGGGCCACTGGTTTTGACCAATTGCGTCTCAGACAGGCATTTACACCTACTAGCACAGCCGATGCTAGTGGTAATGTAGGAGATGTAAGCTGGGATGACAATTTCATTTACATCAAAACAAGCACAGGGTGGAAACGTTCTGCCCTTACTACGTTCTAAGCCCATGAAAATCTTATAACGAATAAAGAAGAGCTGTTAAATTTAGACATTTTAACAGCTCTTTTTTTATTAGTGTGCTAATAAACTACCACAGATGTTTTGCATCTACTTAAGTAGGTGCAAAAAAGTAACCGTACAATAAAAAATGAGAGATTTTTTC
>CAYULH010000038.1:0-39855 GCA_964445645.1 uncultured Aureispira sp.
TATAGGCATTTTATAGCATTATTACTATTATAATATCATCCCTTCGGGATTTTTTTCAACAGCATTCAGAATTATTTGCCAGAACTTAACAGCCCTACCCTCTGGCTAGTCAGCTTTGCAATTCTACTATTTTTACCCTAAGTAAATCGGAACAAAGAATTTTCGTTTTTTTTAAGAAATAATTTTTTTGTACTGCAAGTGCTCTAGCACAACGGCAGGGTGTATGCAGCGTTTTGGGGCAAAAGCTTCTATTGCTTCATCCTCTAAAAAACAATCTCTGTTATCAGGTTAAAATGATGCAAATTGGTGCTGTAATAGTCCTTTTCTAAAGTGGTGCGATACACATCGGGGGTATATCGGCAAGTGTACAGAAAACCTATTTTTAGCCCTTTTAGTATTTTATCAAAGCTATAATTGATTTCTAGCGTTGTTTGTAAGTAATCTGTTTTTCCATATTTATTATTTTGGTAATCCTGTGCATGGGGCAAATCTACCCAAGCTAATTTACCATCAATGGACAAGTGCTTGAACTGGTGCAAGGGCGTATATAGGATATGAAGTAGATAATCGCTGCGTTGGGCATAGCCCTCTACCCAAGAGCGTGCATGAGAAACATAAAAATCCTCTCGCCCCATTTCTCTAGCAAACAAAAACCGCCCTCCTCCAAAGCTGTGGGCATAAGCGAAGGAAATGTTTAAGCGATTGTTCCAAAATTTGTAGCCCAATTGGGCGGCCAGCACATTGGCTATTTCGTGGGGCTGTTGGAACCTATGGTCATAATGCAGCGTCGATTGATGCGGATGCACCCACTGTAAGGCGTATTGGAGGCCAGCATACCAATTATTATTTTGATAATCTACTTGCAGCCAAGTGGTATTATTGATTTTATCCAGATAGTAATTCCAAGCCTTAATTTGGAGCGAGTCGGCTAGGCGGCCTTCATAGCCCACCACACCCAATCCAGCACTGCTGAGGTGGTGTTGATAATGCGCTTTATTGCCATTGGGTTGATAGCCATTATTGAGCAATCCAATGGCTTCATGGATGGGGTACCATTCGGTCATGCCTCGGGGCGATAATTGATACAACCAGCCTGCATAAAAATGATGTTGCGTTATTTCTTTGACTTCTAGCCAAGCCCCATTATAAACAAAAGGCTTCATTCTGCCATCTCGTTTGAGGAGCAAGGGGCCTTTATTGATGTCTATTTTGCCAAATCTGATATTGGAATTTCTATAGCTGTATTGGAGGTACAATTCTTCCAACCGATCCAAATCTAAGCCTTCTGCTGGTCGAGTAACATCGTATAATTCCATTTCCCAAACCGCACATTTTTGGCTAATAGCACCTGCCTGATCCAGCTGCGAGGAAAAGGTTTTGAAGGTAAAAATACCTTTTACGCCCAGCTCTAATCCATGCCACTTGGCGGTGTGATACATAATCGCTCCTCCTACGGCATTGGTATAATAATCTTGCAAAGCACCGTTATTAATGGTAGCCATAAAATAGTTGCGAATATGTCCGTGTGCATGGCCTTTAAAAAAGAAGTCTTTAAGGTTTTTTATTTTGTGGGGTTGTTGTTGGTGCTGGTGGGTGGTATCACTATCATGTTGAGCATATAGACTGCCATTCAATAGTAGTACCAGTAGCCCTATATATTTATACATAAATCTACTTTTTGTGGATGTACATTGTTGTCCTTACAAAGAAAAAGCAAAAAGTAGATAAAATGCGTGATGAAAGTCACATAGGTCTATTGATTGGATGCAAAATATATATTGTTTTTAAAACAAAAAAGCTATTCCAAATCATCTGCTTGGAATAGCTTTTATTAGGCGTATTGGTTTCTTGTGTTTGGACTACTTAATAGCAGTTATTTTTTTGGTGACATAAAATTTATGGTCAAATACTACTGTTAAAACCATGGAGGTGCTTTTTAGATGCTCTGGTACAACTATCGTTTGGCGATGTTTTCCTTTTGTATTAGCAGATAATTGGCCTTCTGTTACAAGTTGCCCCTTATTATTTGTCAAGAAAAAATAAGCATCGACCGCCTTATCTAGGGTGTAGTCAAAATTGATTTTATCCTGTATAGGATTGGGATAAACATGTATATCATAAGGATTGGTGCCATCTATAGCGTGAATACCTAGCGGAACTTGTCGGATCAAATAGACACCATAAATCGTAGTGTCTGCTTGGGTGGCTGTGGCAACCGTATTATTGCTAAATGGATTTAACGTATTGCTGTGAATACCGCCATAAATATGACCAATCAGGATAGTATCTTGTGTTATTTGGTGCAGTTTTATAATTTCCGATTTGGTGTGAGGGAGTTGGTTGTTGGGGATAAACTCGGCACTAGCCCCTTTGAGGGCAGGCATTTCTACAGGCAGTTGGACTTCCTCTAGGACATTATTAGGCATTCTTGTCAGTCGGCTAATTGTCTTGACAAAAGGAACATTATTGTCTTGAATGAGTGTGCCATTGCTGTAATAATACTGGCTCATACCGCCAAAAAACAGGTTGTGCATTTGGTTGCTACTACTATCGTACAAGCAGGCTTTGGCACTGTGGTAATTGCTCAAATACTGATTGAAGCTGGTAATAGGAGTGTACCCACTTGGTCTAATATCTACGGGGTATAAAAAAGGCAAATTGGCATTGGATTGAAAAACCCCTGAAGAAATCGTATAGCCTTCGGTGCCATCTGGAAAAATTTGTGGCAGTAGATTGTAGTCTCGTCTTCGCAAATGAACAGGATCAACCCAAGTCGTATCGGCATAAAAACTGAGTTGGCTGCCTTGGTTATTGAGGCTAAATTTGGCAATTTTTGTGTGATAGGTTTGGGTATAGGTAGCATGGCCCATAGGGTTGTATCGGCCATCAAACCGATGCCCACCCACTAGATAAAAAGTATCGCCGAGCATTCCCAACTGCCCCCCTGTATTGGCAAAATATGGATTGGTAATTTGTTTGAAATAAGGTGCTATGTTGTTGTTATTAATAATAGCATCTACAACATTCGATACCAATACGGTTGTCATATTGGGAAAAGTAATGTGGTCATTGGCAGTAGCCGAATAAGCATATCCACCAATAATAACCAGCGTATCTTCATGCTGATAAAAATTCATATTGGTGGCTTGCAATTGCTCTTGGATAGCAGTGGGCAAGACTTGGATGCTTGTAGACCAATATTGTTGCGTATGAATATCTACTACATAAATAGATGTATTGTTGTTGGCCGCAGGAAAGGCTGCCCAAGGCTGGCGAGCATGTAGCCCATCTTTTCGACCGCCTATTATCAGCCACTTTCCATTGTGCTGCCCAAAAGCATACGAATGCAAGCCCGGTAAGCCCGGTACTTGGGTGGGAATTATCTCTACCGTATACTCAAAGGTACTTTGTTGAGCCACGAGATTGGTCAAACAACCTAGCAATAAGAATCCGAAAATATATTTCATGTTTTTGCTTGATTACAAGTTAACAAAATAAGGTTATTTAAAGGCTTTCTATATCAAAATCCAGCACCTTGACATGGTTTCTATACAGCGCAACAAAGCCGAGTTTTTCCATTTTTTTGAGCAGTCTGGAAATCGCCTCTCGGGTAGAATGCAAGTCATCTGCGATTTGTTTGTGCTTGATTTGCAGATTTGAATTTCCCGTAAGGGCTACTTTTTTTTGCAAATAAAGAGCCAACCGTTTGTCGAGCTTAGAAAAGGCAATGGCATCAATAGCACCGAGCAATTCTTTGAATCTAAGACTATAAGAATTCATGACAAAGCCCTTCCATTCTGTATAATCTCGCATCCACTCATCGGTATATCGAATGGGGATAGCTATAATTTCTGTGGGTTCTTCTGCCACCGCTTTTATCTCGCTGGTTTTGTCCATCATACAACAAGTAAAAGCGGTTGGGCAAGTATTGCCCCCTGTTAGATAATACAAGAGTATTTCGCTGCCATCTTCTCCCTCTTGCGTTACTTTTATAACGCCATTCAGTACGATAGGAGTCATTTTGATGTATTGGCCATAATCTAGCATTACCGTTCCTTCTTCCAAGGTCATTATTTGGCCAACACGTGCAATTTCAGCGACTAATTTTCTATCATTAATGGGAAGAGAATTATACAATTTTTGACTTAAATCTAAGCTCATATTTATTTATTGTTTAGGCATTTCCTTTTAGCATCAAATTCCAGTACATAAATGGCAAACCATACTTCTTGAGAAGCCACATACTATACGTTTCTTTGGTGGTATCTACAAATTTGGAAATAATGGGATCAGACATTCGGACATTATTATACCCAAACTCAGCCAATACCATCTTGCCATAGCCTGTTATTAGCGGACAAGAAGAGTAGCCGTTGTACTCCGATGCTTCTTCCACGCCTTTGATGGCAGCCATTAGATGATTGACAACAATAGGGGCTTGCTTGCGAATGGCAGCCCCTGTTTTGGCAGTAGGCAAGGCAGCGGCATCTCCCAAACCATAAATATTGGGATAAATATTGTGCTGTAGGCTATGCTTATCCACGTTGAGCCAACCCTTGCTGGGGCCTTCTTGGTGCGCCAAAGGCGATTGTTGGATAAAATCGGGTGCCGACTGCGGAGGAGCCAAATGCAGCATATCAAATTTGATGGCTAGGGTTTGTGGGCTGGGTTGTTCTATGTTAATAGCAGGGTTGGGATTATATTCTAGTGGTTTGTTATCCTCACTAAGTTTCGTTAGCTCATAATAAGCCGTTTTGTTTTCGCCATCTATCTTTACCAGCTTATGAAAAAACCTGAGATTTATATTCTTTCGGTCTACTACTTGCATCAGTGTTTTGGCAAAATCAGGCACCCCAAATATCACAGAACCGGGGATGGCAAAAACTACATCCGTTTGTTTTTTAATGCCTTGTCGCTCAAAATAATCATCGGAGATGTACATGGCTTTTTGAGGCGCACCACCGCACTTGATGGGAGTAGCCGCTTGTGTAAAGAGCGCAGTGCCGCCTTTGAAATTTTGCAAAACCTCCCAAGTGTAATTAGCGTCCACATAATTGCTACAAACATTATTTTTGCCAATCGTTTCTTTCAAGCCCTTAATACCATCCAGATTTATTTGTATACCTGGGCAAACCACTAAGAATTCATATTGTACCTTTTCTCCACTTTTGAGGAGCAATTGATTTTGGTCGGGTTCAAAAGAAGTGACATATTGTTGCAGCCATGTTGCGCCTTTGGGGATAAGGGAACGCATGGGGCGTGCCGTTTTGGAGTAGTCAAAGGTGCCTGCGCCTACCAATGTCCATGCAGGTTGGTAATAATGGGTTTCGGCAGGATCTATAATAACCACTTTTAGGTTTTTATCCTTTTTTAATAATTGAGCGGCGACGGTGATTCCGGCTGTTCCTGCTCCAACAATTGCTATTTGATAACGGTGTGTCATGATTTTTTATTTTAAACAACTCCAATACTACTTCGTAAGATAGTAGCGTAGGTCTATATAAGGTAGTGGATATTTCAATAGTGAAACAAGAACTTAATGGGGCAATTTGGAGCGCAAAGCCCCATAGGCCAAGGTGCCCAATAATGCACTAATAATAACAACTAATATAATGGGCAAACCATGGCCCACTAAGGTATACATTGGCCCAGGACAAGCCCCTGTCATGGCCCAACCCAAGCCAAAAATAATCCCGCCAAGCAAATATCTAGGAATGCTCCAATCCTTTGGTTTGAAGGTAATGGGTTTGCCCTCAATATCTTTGCATTCTATTTTCTTTAGCACCGCTACTTGTATAATACCCAATACCACTGCCACGCCTATAATTCCGTACATGTGAAACGAGTGAAACAAGAACATTTCTTGGATTCTAAACCAAGATATAGCCTCCGATTTGGTCATTACAATACCAAATAAGATGCCTCCGAATATGTATTTTAAGCCCTTCATGATTATAATTTCAGAATTAGAGGTAACAAAATATGCGTCATCAACAGGCCTCCAATAAAGAAACCAATGACTGCAATCAAAGACGGTAATTGAAGATTGGAAAGCCCACTAATGGCGTGTCCAGAGGTGCAGCCGCCTGCATAACGAGAACCAAATCCTACCAAAAAACCTCCTACTACAAGTAATAAAAAGCCTTTGAGTGTAAATAATGCCTCAAAATTGAACACCTCGTTGGGAAGGTATCCAGTACCCTCCTCTAAGGATTGAGGGGCCGTAATTCCCATTTGCTGTAGGTGTTTGACGGTGGCCTCTGCTACCTGCACCGGCTCGGAAGCCATCAAATAATTGGAAGCAATAAAGCCTCCTATCACAGCGCCCAATGCAAACAACAAATTCCAGCCTTGGCTATTCACCCAATCAAAATCAAAAAAACTAATTTTTTTGCCTGCTCCTCCTGCCGCACAAACGGCACGCATGGAAGCCGACATGCCAAAGCTTTTGCCAAAAAACAATAAGAGAAACATGACAAAAGCGATTACCAGACCACTGACAGACCAGTGCCATGGTTGCTGTATAAATTCTAACATTGTATTATGTTTTTTAGGTACAGGCCAAAAAAATGCCTGTACCTAGATAATTTGAAACAACTTTATTCACTCCAGCCCATATAGCCATTGCTGAGGTTATAGACCTTCTTAAAACCATTGTTGCACAATATTTGGCAAGCCTTGAGGCTTCGGGAACCGCTTCTACAGTACACCAATACGGTCTTGGAAGGGTCTAGTGTGGCTATATTTTTCTCAAAATCTTGCTGCAACACATCTATATTAAGGGCTGCTTTAATTTTTCCTTGTTGGTATTCTTGAGCGGTACGTACATCCAAGATAAGCACCTCCTCAGGCATACTAGCCAATTCTTTGAAACGACTGTTGTCTATATTCTCAAAACAGGAATTGTAAGCCGCCTGATAAGCATAAAGCTTTTTGACCGTAAAAGCCAACACGGCTACTCCAACAATTATCAATAGGTATTTCATAATTTTAAGCATTCCAAGCCAACATTCCACCCTCTAAATTCGCCAATTGAGCAAAACCCAGCTGTTCCATAATAGAACAAGCTTTTCCACTCCTGTTACCCGAACGACAATAGACATAGTAGCTTTTATTTTTATCAAAATCTTTTATTTTTTTGTCAAAATCACCCGCCAAAAAATCAATAACAATAGCCCCCTCAATGACCCCAGCCTCTGTTTCGGCCGCTGTTCGGACATCAAGGATAATGGCATCTTTATCTTGTTTGATGGCTTCTTTGAAGGGCGCAGGTCTCAAATTTTTATAGTTCATGGTTTTTAATTTTTAATAATAACGAACAATTGCCTTAGTTGGCTACTTTAAGGTAGAAGGGCAAACAAATGCTGATTTAGGTACATCGGTTTCTGCAATCGCTTTGAAGCCCCCTGCTACGTCCACCAAATTTTCAAACCCTCTAGCTTTGAGGATGGAAGTCGCAATCATAGAGCGATAGCCGCCTGCACAGTGAATATAGTATTGGGCAGATTTATCAATTTTGGGCAAATTATCATTGATATAATCTAGCGGAAAGTTCTCCGCACCAATGACATGCTCCGATTGATATTCATTGGGTTTGCGTGCGTCCAAGACCTTAATGTCATCATCTGCTTCTTTGATTTGGGCAAACTCTGTAGCCGAGATAGAGGCAATGGTATCGAGTTCCTTAGAAGCCTCTTGCCATGCTTGAATACCGCCTTCCAAATAGCCCAATACATGGTCATAACCAACCCGAGACAAGCGCGTGATGACCTCTTTTTCTCGGCCTTCTTCTGTTACCAATACAATTGGTTGCTGAAGGTCTATAATCAATGCGCCAACCCAAGGCGCAAAACTACCATCAATGCCAATATTAACAGCATTGGGTATAAAACCGTCCTTGAATACTTGCGGACTTCTAGTATCGAGCACCAAAGCACCCGTTTCATTGACCAATTCTTCCAATTGATTGGGGGCCAAGGCTACCAGCCCTCTATCATAGACCGTATCTATACTTTCGTAGCCCTCTTTGTTCATCAAGGCATTTTTAGGAAAATATTGTGGTGCTATCATAAGGCCATCTGTTACCTCCTTGATAAATTCCTCCTTGCTCATATCCGCTCTAAGCGCATAATTATTTTGTTTTTGATTGCCCAAGGTATCCGAAGTCTCCTTGCTCATGTTCTTACCACAAGCCGAACCCGCCCCATGTGCTGGATAAACAATCACCTCATCTGGCAAAGGCATAATCTTATGGCGCAAAGAATCGAACAAATGCGCTGCCAAATCCTCTCTCGACAAATCGGTTTTGACCGCCAAATCTGGTCGCCCCACATCGCCTATAAACAAAGTATCGCCAGAGAACAAGGCCGTTTCTTTGCCCTGCTCATCTAGGAGCAAGTAGCAGGTCGATTCCATGGTATGCCCTGGGGTGTGCAGTACTTTTACCTGCACGTCTCCAATTGTCAATACTTCGCCATCTGTCGCAATATGCGCCTCAAATCCCGTTTCTGCATTGGGCCCATACACAATCGTAGCGCCTGTTTTTTGGGCCAAATCTACATGCCCCGAAACAAAATCGGCGTGGAAATGTGTCTCAAAAATGTATTTGATGGTTACACCGTCCTTTTTAGCCCGTTCTATATAAGGCGCAACCTCTCTCAAGGGATCAATAATAGCGGCTTCATTGCCTGATTGGATATAATAAGCTCCTTGAGCCAGACATCCAGTATATATTTGTTCTACTTTCATAATAGTGGTTGTTTTGTTGTTTAAAAGCGTGCCTCACAAGCAAAGCTATGAAGCCTTCGTTTTTGTAATAACAAAATTAAAACACCATTGCTTAATGGTAGGTGATTTTGATCACATAAGGTATTTTTTTTTTAAATCTACAAAAAAAAGTCACCCCTGTGAAGGGGGGACTTGTGGAGATTGTTTCTAAGTAGAGTGTACTCTGCAAGCATTTACTTGCCGTTTTTCCATTTGTAAATACTTCGTTCGGTTATCTTTTCGCCCATTTTTGTATAATGTTCTTCTGCTTTTTTTGCACTACCAAAGTGAGCAATCGCCCACAGGGCTAGTTGTCGTTTGTAATCTGCTATTAACTCATTTAGACTTTTGGAAGAATCAAATTTATTCTCTTCTACATTTTTGCCATGATACTTTAAGAACTCCGATTTGGCATATTCAAAGCCATCTTTTTGAGGGATAGTATTTTTTATCGTATCAGGCAATTGTTGATAAGTATGGTAATGAATAGCAATTTTCTGTAAATCTCTAAAGTTGCCCCATAGAGGTTGATGAATTAACCAGTTCTTAAATGCGGAGTTATATTTAGGAGGATCGCCGATTTTTAAATTCTTCCAAACAACTTTCCAGTCTTGGTATATATCCTCACGGCTCTCTCTAAGAGGAGGAATTTCTATAACAAGTTGAACAATTCTATCATAAAAGTCTGGCAATAAGCATTGTTGGAGTTCTGGTATAGTTTTGTTACTAGCAAAAATCAAACGACACTCAATCGGTTCTTCTACGGTACTACCCAAACGCCTAATATGAAACTTGTTATGCTCATCTGTTTGAAACGCTTTCATTAACTTTCCTTGCACACTTTTTGAAAGCATGTGAATTTCATCTAAAAAAAGCATTCCATTATTAGCTTTCGCAATCAACCCTAATTTGTCAGCTTTAGCATCCGTGAAAGCTCCTTTCGTATATCCAAATAATTCAGACTCTGCCATCGTATCATTTGCAAAAGAAGCACAGTTGGCAGCAACAAAAGGCACACCTTGCGTCTTGGTAGTTTCAGCCAATCTTGATTTGCCTGTTCCTCTTTCTCCTAATAATAATATAGAAAACCCCAATTCCGTAAAGGTCTTTAGTTTTTGCTGGGCCATAATTCTAGTATCTGATTGGGGAGTATCGGATATTTTTAGGCTTAATTGCTCTTTTAACGCATTTATTTGCTGAGGAGAGGTTTCTTTTATAAAAAAATCATGAAACCGTTTTTTTTCTGATGCTGCTTTTATATCATAAATTTGAAGAAAATGACTGTTTGAAGGAAGTCTTTTGGCTTCGCTTAATATGTACCATGCCGTTTGGGTTTCATTGCTACCAAGAGAAACACAAAAGTACCAATTGGCATGTAAGTGTTTTTTCTTGAGGCGGTCTATTGCTGGTGCAAGATTTTGGGCAATGGATGCCACATCTCTCAAATCTTTGATGGAATGTACAGGAACTTCCTCAAATTTATTGGCGTAGATGTCTTTTGCATTACTAATTTCTGTAAACCATTTTATCTGTTCATCCACGCTATAGTGGTGTATTTCTCTCCAATATTCCTTCCTGAAGTTCTGATATGTTTTTGTGTCAAACGCTTGTTTGACAAATTTAAATTCGTCCTCGATGTTAGCGTTGAATAATGTTCTATCATTTTTGGGGCTTAATTTTTTTTCTCGATCGAGTATTTTTTTCCAAACTTCATCAAGGTTCATTTTTTTTACTTGAAAGTCTTTTAGAATATTTTCTCTATACCGAAACCTTCTGGATGAAAGAGCGTCAAAATGCTTTTGCGCTGTTGTAACATAATAAACCTTATCAAATACAAACCCTTTTTTGACAGCGTTGGAATTGTCAAAATGTGGGGCTAAATTTTCTTGATTTAATCGCTCTAAGTTTATTTTTATATCTGATATATTTGTATTATTGTAGAATTTGTTATTAAAAACAGATAGAATGTGTTTTAACCAAGCTATTCCATGTGCCGTATAATGCCAAGAGACAAAGATGTTTTCTTTTTTAGTCATAATGGTGAATTATTTTTCATAGTATGAAGTATTATTCATGAATATAGTTAAATTTTATTGTATAATCAAATGATTAGTAAGTGTTTATTTTTTGGCAAGCTATTGGGTTATTGTCGAGTGAAATGATTTTCTCACAATTAAAAACAGTTCATTATGGCTAAGAAAAAAGTAAGCCCCAAAGACAACTCTTCTAATATGAAGAATCCAAACAAAGGAACATCTGGTGTAAACAAACAAAACAGCCAAGTTCACGGAAACAGAAGCAAACAACTTCAAAAAACAAAGAAGTCGTAAGGTCGTACTCCAATTATCAGCAAGTAGGGATTCCCTACTTGCTGTATTAAAAATTAAGCAATGAATATTCTAAAAATAATACATGGCTATCCTCCCAAGTACAATGCAGGTTCTGAGGTTTATAGTCAAAGCATTTGTAATGAATTTATTAATCAGGGGCATCATGTAACGGTTTTGACCCGAGAAGAGGTGCCTTATCGAGTAGATTTTGAATTCAGACATGAGCGAGAACATGCGCTATTGCAGTTTTATTATATCAATATGCCAAGAGATAAAGATGGCTATCGGCATAATGCTATAGATGAGCAATTTGCTAATTTATTAAAGAAAGAAAGGCCAGATATAGCACATGTTGGCCATTTGAACCACCTTTCTACAGGACTTATTGGGCAGCTTAAAAAAGCTGGGATTCCTATAATTTTTACGCTACATGATTTTTGGCTCATGTGCCCAAGGGGGCAGTTTTTGCAGCGAAATTATGATGGATGTAATACCTACCAGCTCTGTTCTGGCCAAGAAAATAGAAAGTGTGCAACCTCTTGTTATCAGATGTTTTTCTCAGGACTAGATGATTTTTATGAGCAGGATGTAAGTTATTGGACGAGTTGGATAGCTCGGAGAATGAATGAAATGAACAGCTTGGTTCCAATGGTAGATAAGTTTATTGCACCTTCTCGGTATTTGATGAACCGTTTTATCAAGGACTTTTATTTGCCCAAAGAGAAGGTGATGTACTTGGATTATGGTTTTCCAACCCACTATCTCCAACCCATTGCCAAAAGTAAGAAAGAAGACCTATTTGTATTTGGCTATATAGGCACTCATATACCAGCCAAAGGGGTGAATTTATTGATAGAAGCTTTTAGAAAAATAGAAGGCAATGCAAAATTAAAAATCTGGGGTTGGAAGGATGCTCAAAGCCAAAAAGCCTTACTGGAAATGACCAAAAGTAGTGATAATCCCATTGAGTTTTGTGGAGGGTATATTAATGAAAATTTGGCGGATGTTGTCTTTAGTCAAGTTGATGCGATTGTAGTTCCTTCTATTTGGGGCGAAAATTCACCCTTGGTTATCCACGAAGCACAAGCTTGCCATATTCCTGTTATAACAGCAGATTATGGTGGTATGGCAGAGTATGTTCAACACCATGTTAATGGGTTATTGTTTAAGCACAGGGATGTTCAATCAATAACGGAACAGCTTCAATGGGCATTGGATCATTCTAACCAGATGGAAAAACTAGGAAAAAAAGGTTATCTGTACGCTGAAAATGGTCAGGTGCCTACTATTAAGCATCATTGTTCACAACTAGAGGAACTCTATCAAAATATTATATCCAATTATGGCTAATCAACAACTATGGCGTATCACGATTGATACCAATCCAGAAGATTGCAATTTGAAGTGTATTATGTGTGAAGAGCACAGCCCTTACAGTAATTTTATAGAAAATTTATACCAAGAAACGGGAGTCAAGAGAAGGAGAATGCCGTTTGAATGGGTCATTGATATTTTTGAACAAGCACACCAGCTTGGAGTTCAAGAGATTATTCCTTCTACAATGGGGGAACCGTTGTTGTACAAGGGGTTTGAACAGATTTTTGATTTGAGTGAACAGTATGGAATTAAAATTAACCTAACTACAAATGGTACTTTTCCGAAGAAACCAGTGGAGGTTTGGGCCAAATTGATTGTTCCAAACACCACAGATATTAAAATATCTTGGAATGCAGCTACACAAGAAACGGCTGAAAAGGTCATGGAGAAAATTGATTTTAATCAATGCCTTGAGAATGTAAAAACATTCATTAAAATAAGAGATGAACACTATCAAGAAACTGGATATTTCTGTAGAGTAACGTTTCAGCTGACATTTATGCAAAATAATATGCACGAACTTGCTGACATCATCCAACTTGCAGCAAGCCTTGGAGTGGATAGAGTAAAAGGGCATCAGTTGTGGGATCACTTTGATGAAATTAAGGACTTGTCTTTTAGAAAAGATGCGAACAGTATTGAACAATGGAATCAATATGTCCAAGAAGCCTATATCGCAAGGGATAAATATTTAAAACCCAATGGAGAAAAAGTACTCCTAGAAAACATTATTCCCTTAAAAAAATCGGAGACCCAAGAAGTCCCTGAAACTTATGTTTGCCCATTTTTGAATAAAGAACTTTGGATTTCAGCTACAGGCAAAATTTCTCCCTGTTGTGCGCCGGATAAACTAAGGCAGAGCTTGGGTGATTTTGGGAGTATAGAGGAATCTAGTATTGGGGATATTCTACAAAGTAAAAACTACCAATACTTAGTAAATAATTATACCAAAATCCCCCTTTGCCAATCGTGCAACATGAGAAAACCTAGTTAAACAACTTCATTATTAGTGCATAAAAAATGTTTATGGATACCAGTAACACCAAACTCAAACAACTATTTACAGGGTATTGGGATTACTTGCCTGTTCAAACAGCCTGTAAACTTAGCATATTTGATGCTATAAACAATGGGATAAATACGCTCCAATCATTATCAGAGGAAATAGATGCCCATACAGAAACCTTATTTTTTCTTTTAGAAGCATTAGTTTCGCTCCATTTGATTAGCAAAAAAAAGGAAAGGTATCATCTTCTCGAAAAAGGGCGGCTCTTAACGGACAGTCATCCAAAATCTGTAAAATATAGCTGTATCTTATGGGGTGGAGAACACCTTACAGCTTGGCAAAACCTAGCGTACACCATAAAAACTGGAAAGCCGGCATTCGACTATTGTTTCAAAGAACCCTTTTTTGAGTATTTAAAAACGGAAGAAGAAAGCAATAGAATATACCACAAGGCCATGTTTGAGTATGCCAGAGATGATTATGAAAACATTACAGAAATCATTGATTTTTCAAACCACCAGGTTGTAATGGATGTAGGTGGAGGACTAGGGGCGTTACTTATGGCTGTGCGTAAAACCTTCCCGAGCTTATCTTTAAAACTCTTTGAGTCTGAAAATGTAATTCAACTTTTGCCAAAGGATTATTCAAAACTATTTTCTGCTATTAGTGGGGATTTTTTCAAAGAAATACCTCCTATTGCTGATGGTATAATCATGAGTCGAGTTATTCATGATTGGGAGGACAAAAAAGCGAGGCTTATTTTGAAAAATGTGTACCATGCCCTGCCAAGTACAGGCAAACTCTATCTAATAGAAATCTTAAAAGATAATCTAAAAGATGGAGCAACTCTATTGAGTCTCAATATGCTGTTAATGTGCAATAGTTATGAACGAACAAAAGAGGCGTATCTATCCTTATTAATAGAGGTAGGATTCAAGGTTAAAGAAGTAAAATCATTAAATACATTGCAATCAATAATTATTTGCGAAAAATGAACAACTGGAAAGACATAAAGGTAAATGCCAATAGTAACGGTTTTGAAATAAACAACAAAAGCATCTTTAAACGCTATACAGAAGTGTTGAAATTTCATGCACCCGGTTTAGCGCCTGTAAGTGATGAAACGGGCTGGTTTCATATCAATACCAATGGCATCCCTATTTATAGGGAAAGGTATCAAAGAACGTTTGGCTATTACTGCAATCGTGCCGCTGTTTGGTCTAAAGAAGGTTGGTTTCATATATCGCCTGAAGGAAAAGCTGTATATCCGAATAGGTTTGGCTGGTGTGGCAACTACCAAAGTAATATTTGTACTGTTCGAGACATAAATAACCATTACTTTCATATAGGCTTAGATGGAGCGCGTTTATATTCCGAAAATTATCGTTATGCAGGAGATTTTAGGGATGGAATAGGCTGTGTTAGGAAACAAAATGGAAATTTTATCCATATTGATACAGCAGGCAGTCAAGTTCATACGAATGAATATTTGGACTTGGGGGTTTTTCATAAAGGGTTTGCTACAGCTAGGGATGAGGAAGGTTGGTTGCACATTAATCAAAAAGGAACCCCTATCTACCATAGACGATTCAACTTCGTTGAGCCTTTTTATAATGGCTTTGCTCTTGTTGAGACCAAAAAAGGAAAAAAAGAAGTTATTGATGAAACAGGAAAAACGATAGTTCAACTATGAAATTATACTTAATTCGCCATGCCAAGCCAGCAATAAGTGAATATAAAGGCTTTCCAGGCCCGTCGTTGGGCGAAGAGGGACAAGAGCAAGCAAGGATGATTGCTGAGTATCTGAAAGAGAAAAATATTCGTCAAGTTTTAGCGAGTGATTATAAAAGAGTCAAAGAGACCCTGAAGCCCTTTCTCCTGCTGCATCCACACTTAAACGTAAAAGAACATATAGCCCTAAGAGAAAGAGAAAAGGACATAGAAAGTCATCTCTCTTTAGTAAATCGAGTGCAGGATTGGTTTCGAGTCCATCAAGGTATGATTCTACAGCAGAACACCGCTATCTTTAGTCATTGTGGCCCAATCAACATGATTTTGAGTTATTTAGATCCTGAAAAAAGGATCTTTAAGTATCCTTATGAAGACATTTGGGGCTGCCACACTCCATTGGGGAAAATTTGGGAAATAGAATGGAAGGATACTTTTGTTACTGGAAATTTGATAGAGAGCTTACCTTAAAAATTGGAGCAAACAGCGCTTGCGAGTTTGGTAAACAGCCCAGCCCAAAAGGGTTAAGCAATTGTGCTTAACGCCTTTGTGTTTTGGTTTTTTTAATAAAAAATATCTAATACCAAGCTTAATAAGAGGCTTATCTCAGATCAATAGGAACAAAGAATTTTCGTTTTTCTTTGAAAGAAATAATTTTTTTGTGCTGCAAACGACCTACAATAATAGCAGGGTGTATGCTGTGTTTTTGGGCAAATGCTTCTATTGCTTCATCCTCCAAAGAATTAAGGGCCAAAAATTCTTTTTCTTGTTTCTCGCTAAAGGTATAAGCAATAGCTATTTCATCGGCCTCTTGTTCTAGTTTTTTATCTTCTCCTTTGTAGCTAATGTTTTCTAGGGAAATATACTTTTTGCCATGCTCCAAGATATGTCCAGCCTCATGAAAAAATGTAAACCAAAAAATATCGTTCTGCTTGTAGCGGCCTGTTAATTGAATAATAGGCGTATCGGCATTCCATCGGGTAGCTCCATGAATAGGAACCGAAGGCAAAGAAGGACTATAGACTACAATTACTCCTGCTTCTAAGCAAATCCTTTGCAGTTGTTGAAAAAAATCATTGGGTTGCAAATACATTAACTCTTGAACCTCTTTTAGTTGTTTCTTAAAGGTACTTTTGGAATACTTGGGCGCATCAATTTTTTGTGCTTGCAATTGACCATGACGCAACCAAGCTGTTAAGGCATGAGCGTGTTTTACCTCTTCTAAAGAAGCTCTAAGCGATACTTTTATTTTTCTATCAAAATAACAATCGTTCCACGCTTTAGGAGAGGCTACACCAAAGAACGTTAACAATTCAGCCGCTTTTTCAGCCGCTTTTCGAGTTGATTTTACCCAGCCCAATTTTGCCATACTGCTATACGGAAAAGCTTTTGCCCAATCTAGGCTTCCTTCAATTATTTTTTGGTAAGCATTTCTTGCCTCGCACTCGTCGTACAAGCGTTGAGCTTCTAGCCAAAAGTAAGCAGGCATACTCAATACTTTTTCAAATTGGATGGCCATTTCAGGCGTAATGCTGCTTTTACCATTGAGAATAGCCGAGATTGTTTTTTCAGGCTTGCCTGTTCTAATAGCAAACTCTTTGGACCCCATGTCGCGTTCTTCCAAGGCTTCTATTAAAAAATCTTTAGGTGGCGTTACGGTTTGTGGATTATATGTATTTTGCATGATTGGCGGTTATTTTGAGTGGTAGTTTACAATTTCAATAACTTCTACACCTTTTATTTCAATCCAAAGATACTGACCATCTTCGTTTTCAGGAATTGGATTTTCGTGAGGTTCAAAAATAAGGCGGAATGCCCCGTCTAATGAACATGCCCATTGACCTTTTCTATCTTCTTTTAGTTCGTGAAAATTGCCAGGAAAATGCCTTATATCTTCTAAGTTTTTGACCATTCGGAGTGCGTCAATACGTTGTTTGAATTTCTTGAATCGTACTGCTCCAAGCTTCTTTTTTCCTTTGCTATCATTGTTAGCATAAAGTTCAAGCTTTTTATTATTAAACGAAATATTCACAATATAGTTGCACTTTTTATTAACAATAAGTGTTAATTTTTTTGATTAAACAAAGGTAGTGTCTTTTATTGGAAGCTTACAATTTTAGCTTTGTTTTTTATTTAAAAAATAAAAATTATTATCTTTGGTAAAATGACTGTTAAGTATTTAAGGTTGATGTGATAACAAAAAAAGGAGTTAAACTCTATTGCTTAACTCCTTTGTATTTTGAACCTTAAATACAACCATCTACCCCAACAAAAACGCCCGAAACGCAGCATAATCATTGGCCATACACACCTTCTCACAACTGCTCAAATCTACTTCGTCATTCGAGTAATTGGGCACGGCCTGTTGCACCACTTGGTCAAATTTCTTAGGATGAGCCGTTTCCAAGACCACCCCAATTTCATCCTCCTCCAAAAGTGTTTCAAAGGAGAGCATCCCCACCGCACCATGAGGGTCTAAGATATACCCCGTTTCTTCATAAACCTTTTTGATTTGGGCTACCGTTGCTTCATTGTCCACTGTGGTAGACTGAATAATCGCCCGAACCGCTTCTAATTGGTGGTTGTAAAGGTGCATTAAGCGTTCAAAATTGCTGGGTGCGCCTACATCCATAGCATTGGAGTAGGTCTGTACCGATGGTTTGGGGCTGTAGTTGCCTGTTTGGAGGTATTGATGGAAGGTATCATTAGCATTGGTGGCGGCTATAAAACGGGCAGGAAGCCCCATTTGGTGGGCAATGATGCCGGCTGTTAGGTTGCCCAAATTGCCACTCGGCACAGAAAAAACCACCTTCTTTTGTTGGGTTTTTAATGCCTTGTAGGCAAAGAAATAATAAAGCATCTGGGGCAATAAGCGGGCAATATTGATAGAATTGGCCGAACTCAAATTGAGTTGTTCCTGCAAATTAGCATCGCTAAACGCCTCCTTGACCAAGGCTTGGCAGTCGTCAAAAGTGCCCTCTACCTCAATGGCTTGAATATTCTCACCCAAAGAACTCATTTGATACTCCTGATAAGCACTCACTTTTCCTTTGGGAAACAAAATACACACATCCACACCAGCCACTTTGTAAAAGCCATTGGCAACCGCACTGCCCGTATCACCAGAAGTCGCCACCAAAATAGTAGCTTTTTTTTCTCCTCCCTGCTGCATAAAATGCTTTAAGCAACGCGACATAAAACGCGCGCCCACATCCTTGAAGGCATGAGTAGGGCCATGAAACAACTCCAAGGAGTAAATATGGTCTTTGATAGGGACTACTGGAAGGGGAAAGGATAAGGTTTCGGCTATAATTTCTTTTAAGGCGGCTTTATCAATAGAGGATTGCGTAAAGGGCGTTAGCGCCTTGAGGGCAATTTCATGCTCGGAATAAGACTCGATGTTGTCAAAAAAATCTTGGGGTAGGGTGGGAATGGTTTCGGGCATAAACAAGCCCTTGTTTTGAGCCAATCCCTTTAGAACAGCTTGTTCAAAAGAGACCACTTCGTCTGGATTTTTGGTACTGATATAATTCATTGGTATTTTTATTTTATAATACAGTTGTTTAAAAGGATTCAATAAGGCGTGCCCCTTGATTATTGCTCAAGGATTCCACAAAACTCATGGTCTGTATGGTATTGTTGGCAAATACTTGGTCAAAGCTTTGGCGAATGGCTTCGGCCTGCTCTTTATTGGCCGCCAAGGCAAACACAGAAGGCCCCGAACCCGAAATTCCAAAGCCCAAGGCTTGGTTGTTCATGGCTGCTGTTTTGAGTTCTTGGAATTTGGGAATAAAGAGCGAGCGCACCGGCTCTGCCACAAAATCCTGAAGGGAACGGGCCAGCAAATCAAGGTCATTCTGATACAAACTAGCCACAAAAGCCCCCAGATTGGCCCACTGCTTGGCCGCCTTGCCCAAAGAAATATTCTTATTCATAACCGCTCTGGAGTCAGCGGTATTGATTTTGACATCTGGAAAAAAGAGTACGGCGTGCAACCCGTCGGGAATCGGCAAGGCTACAATATCAATAGGCTGGTGTGCTCGCACCAAGACCAAACCGCCCATCAATGCAGGCGCAACATTATCGGCATGAGCCGCCCCACAAGCTATTCGTTCCCCTTCTGCTGCAAAAACCACGAGTTCCTGCTCTGTAAACGGCGCACCAACCAGTTGGTTGTAGGCATAGGCAGCCACGGCACTACTCGCACTGCTCGAACCCAAGCCACTGCCCGATTTGAACCCTTTTCGGAGTTTAATATCCACCCCTACAAAGTCATTCAATTGTTCCTGCATGTTGCGAATCACCACAGAACAGCAATTTTTGGCGGGGTCGGTGGGCAAGTTGCCCCCCCCTTCAATGCTGGTAATGGTATTGTTGGGGCTGTCGTTAATTGTCAATTCTATGCTATCCCCGATACTGTCCAAGGCCATGCCCAAAACATCAAATCCTACCGAAAGATTGGCAATAGTAGCAGGCGCAAAGGCACTTATTTTTTTCATTGTTATAATTTTTAGCGATTACCTTGCTTCGTTGGAAATCGTATCTAATTGATTATCAGTTTATTACAGAAAACAAACCAAAATTATAAAAGACTGATAATCAAATAGATACAAGATGCTTTTTTAGCTTTTTTTACAAAAAAGTAAAAAACCGAACCGTAGGTGAGCTCACGAGCGAAGCGAGCTAATCCACGAAGTATTAGCGATTAACAACAAGCATTAAATCAGAGAATAAGCCAGCTGCCGTCAATTCTGCTCCGGCCCCAGCCCCTTTGATGACCAAAGGTTCAACAGGGTATCGTTCCGAATTGATAGACACAATATTATCCTTGCCTTCTAAATTGAAAAAAGGACTATTGGGCAATACTTCCTCTAGTTTTACCATAGCCTTACCGGGTTCAAAGGTGGCAATGACCTTCAATTTGGCTCCTTTCTCGGCTGCATTTAGATACAAATTCTTAAAATGCTCCTCTGCTTGGGTGAGTTGTTCAAATAACTCAGGCGTGCTGGCGGCTTCTGAACAACTTGGCGGAAGGAAGGATTGCAGGGTGATTTCGTCCATTTCGAGCTGGTGATTGGCTTCTCTTGCCAAAATGAGTAGTTTTCGAGCCACATCCACGCCGCTCAAATCGATCAATGGGTTGGGTTCGGTATAGCCCTCCTCTTTGGCTCTAGCCACAATTTCTGAAAAAGAATGCTCCGTATTATAATGGTTAAAAATAAAATTCAAACTACCCGAAAGTACTGCTTGTATCTTGTGTACTTTGTCCCCACTGAGTACTAGGTGCTGAATGGTTTTGATAACGGGCAAGGCAGCCCCAACAGTGGTTTCATAATTAAAGGCACAGTTGTATTGTTTGGCCAATTGTTTGAGCTGTTTGTAATTTTGATAAGGGCTGCTACAAGCAATTTTATTACAGGTAACTACCGCAACCGATTGCTTGAGAATTTGGGCATACTGTGTACTCACCGTTTCAGAGGCCGTATTATCCAAGAAAACACTGTTTCTAAGATTCATTTGCTCCATTTTTTGAATAAAATTGCCAATATCATTGGATGGCTCTCCTGTGGAGTCGATATGGGCGTAAGCATCCCAGTTGATGCCCTCTTCGTCTACGTGCATTTTGCGGCTATTGGACATGCCCACCAAGCGCAAATCAAGCTGATGCTGTTCTAACAAATAATCTTTTTGATTGGCAATAATATCCAAGAATTTGCTGCCCACATTGCCGATACCAGCCACAAACAAGTGTACCCTTTTATTGGCATTATCAAAGAAACGCTCGTGCAGCACATTCACAGCTTTCTTTTCATTATCGACATGCACCACCACCGAGATATTGCGCTCCGAAGCCCCCTGAGCAATGGCAACTACATTGATTCCATTTTCTCCTAGTGCTGTGAATACATGCCCAGCCAAGCCCACTCTGGTTTTCATATTATCACCCACCAAGGCAATAACCGCATGATTGGATTCGGCCGAAATTTGATCCACTAACAAGGCATTAATTTCTTGTTCAAAGGCTTGATTGAGTGCCTCCACGGCTTTCTCCTTGTCTGAGTCGGCAATTGCAATACAAATATTTTGTTCGGAGGAGCATTGGCTAATGAGAATCACATTGACATCAATGGCTTCGAGTGCCGCAAACACCCTTTTGGCCATGCCCTTGACCCCAGCTAATCCGACCCCTGCAATGGTTAGCAAGCTCAGTTGATTGATGGATGAAATACCCTTGATAGCATCCTTGCTGCTTGGTTGTGCTTGGTTGCTAATCCAAGTGCCCTCGTGGTCGGGCCGAAAGGTGTTTTTGAGATGCAAGGGAATGCCTTTGTTGATGAGTGGGCGAATGGTGGGTGGATAAAGCACCTTGGCTCCAAAATGCGACAGCTCAAAGGCTTCTTGGTAATTGAGTTGGGCAATGGTTTGGGCTGCTTTTACGATTTTGGGATTGGCATTCAGCATTCCATTCACATCACTCCATATCTCTAGGCGACTGGCGCCCAAATTATCGGCAAAAATAGCGGCGGTATAATCCGAACCACCTCGACCTAGCAAGGTAGTTTCGCCATCTGCATTGGAGGCAATAAAGCCGGGGGCAACATAATTTTGAGTAGTGGATAAGGAGGCCATCAATTGAGCTGTCTTTTCTCTATCCAATTTCCCCTTCAAATAATCGCCCTGCACCCGAATGTAATCCATGCTGTTGAGCTGCTGTGTGGGAATACCCTCTTGTTCTAAATAATTACCAATAATAAAAGCCGAACAACGTTCCCCAAAGCTCATGACACGTGCTAAGGTTCTATCAGACAATTCGTGTAGGGTAAAAATTCCTTCACAGAGGTTTTGAATGTCATTAAAGTATTTTTGGATGCGAATGAGGACATTGGCTTGCTGGCCCAATGTGATGAGCTGTTTGATGACCTCAAAGTGCCGATCTTTTAATTGCTCCAATACCTGTTGGTAAGCATCAGCACCACTAGCCGCCATTTCGGCAGCATTTTTTAAGGCATCGGTGGTGCCTGCAAAAGCAGACAGTACCAAACAAAAAGGCTCTTTTTTTTGTTGAAGAATGGCATTTACTTGTTGGATAGTTTCGGCAGAGGCAACACTACTGCCCCCAAATTTTAGGACTAACATAGATAGATTTCGATAGATGATAAATTTGTTGTGCGAAGATAACTAGCAAAACATTAAGGTTATACGTTTGGCTGAATTTTAAATTCAACGAATGGATTTAAAATTTCAGTCAATGCTAGGAAATATGGTACAAAGTACCGGATATGTTAGTAAGACCCCACTAAGGGGTTGTGGTAGTGCAGGTAGTGGTGGTAGGAACAGCAACAAGCGCATCATTGGTCAATGATGTGGTGGTGTAGGTGCTATATGTGGTTGTTGCTTGCATTAGAATAAAGCTATGAAATAGTTTTTGGAGTTGCAAGTTGGGGAGGGGGGATTTTTATGGGAATCATTGAGCTGGGGCTTTAGTGAATGATTAAGTCCAGACTATTGAAGTTATACAAATAGGTAACGAAAGATAAAAACTGCGTAAATTATTATGTGTAAATCTGTATCTTTATGAATTGGCGTAGTTGTAAAATTAGGATGTAAGATGAATACAGAAGCAAAATTGAGAGCATTGCTCGCACAAGGAAAAGGAATAGAGAACGAAATTGTAGAGTTTAAAGAGGCTAAAACACAATATGACTTTAAGAAAATTGGTAAATATTTTTCTGCTCTTGCAAATGAGGCCAATTTAAAAGCTGTTTCTTCAGCTTGGTTAGTATTTGGAGTAAAAGATAGGGATAAGACAATTGTTGGTACAAGCTATGGTACACAATCCCAACATTTAATTTCACTTAAAGAAAAAATTGCAGACAAAACAACCAATAGAATTACTTTTATTGAGATTCATGAACTTCCATTATCAGAAGGCCGAGTTGTCGTTTTTGAAATTCCAGCAGCCCCCAGAGGAATACCTATTTCGTGGGAAGGACATTACTATGGGCGAGACGGGGAGGCTTTAGTGCCTCTTAATTTAGAGGAATTGGAGCGCATTAGGTCACAGGGGAATGAAAAAGATTGGAGTGCAGAAATTATTGAAAGTGCTACTATTGATGATTTGTCTGAACAGGCAATCTTTGAGGCTAGACGATTGTTCAAAATTAAAAATCCTAAACTGGAAAAGGATATTGATGAGTGGGATGATGTTACTTTTTTGAATAAATCAAAAGTAACTATAAAAGGTAAAATAACAAATACTGCTATTTTATTGCTCGGAAAACCTGAATCAGAGCATTTTCTTGGTTCTGCTACTAGTCAGGTGACATGGATTTTGAAAAATAAAGACAACATTGAAAAGGATTATGCACATTTTAGTTGTCCTTTATTGCTCAACGTTTCAGAGGTTTATGCCAAAATAAGAAATTTGAAATATCGTTATATACGCTCAGATACACTATTTCCTGAAGAAGTAGACCAGTATGATCCTTATATCATTCGAGAAGCATTAAACAATTGCATTGCACATCAAGATTATAGGTTAGGGCGCAAAATTATTGTTGTTGAAAATGAAGAAGGTTCTTTAATTTTTAGTAATTCTGGGCGTTTTATACCTGAATCCGTCGAACAAGTTGTCATTGCTGATGCACCAGAATATCGTTACCGAAATAAATTTTTGGCTAATGCAATGGTCAGCCTTAATATGATTGATACTATTGGTAGTGGGATTAAAAAAATGTTCCTCATTCAAAAGAATAAATACTTTCCCTTACCTGAATACGATATAGCGAACGATAAAGTGAAAGTAACTATAATAGGAAAAGTTATAGACCTTAATTACGCCCAAAAATTAGCTACAGCTAAAGACTTAACACTAAAGAATATTATTTTGTTAGATAAAGTAGCTAAAAGAAAAGCTCTTACTAACAAAGAAATTAAAACATTGAGAGCTAAAAAACTAATTGAAGGACGAAAGCCTAATGTATATATATCTGCATCTATAGCAAAAGTAGTAGGAGAAGAGGAGCATTATATCAATATGAAAGGATTTGATGATGATTATTATAGTGATCTTATTATTAATTATCTAAAGGAATTTAAGAGAGCAAAAAAAGCAAACATTAGAGCCCTTTTAGAGGGAAAGCTACCAGATATATTAGATGCCACCCAAAAAGATCATAAGATCAAAAATATTCTTCAAAAAATGAAACAAGAAGGGCGAATTAAATTTGGAGATGATGCTCATTGGTATTTAGACGCAATTTAGACGCAATTTAGACGCAATTTAGACGCAATTTAGAGTTAAGTTTTTGATTTTTAAAAGAATAAAAGTTAGTCTAAAAAAAATATAAAAATTAATTTTAGACAATAAATAGTTTAGGTAAGTCGTAGACTCGGTCTTAAAAACATCCAACTTCGCAGCCAGCTCCTTCAAGGACAGTACAAGATCAAGAGCAACCAACCACAAGGAACTACTTTTATATTTTTTAGTTATGACCGACCAACAGAACATTAATATTGCCATTGTAGACGATGATTCATTAGTTGTCCAATTGCTGACACAGTTTTTAGAACAATCCATTAATCCCTCCTTTAATATTGTGCTCACGGCCAATGGAGGATATGAATTGATGGATAAAATGCAAACAGTTACTACGCCTATTGATATACTCCTTTTAGATTTGAGAATGAAGGAAGGAGATGGTTTTTGGGTCTTGGACCAATTAAAAGAGCAATCCAGTTCTACCAAGATTATTGTACTTTCTTCTTATTACAAGCCCTCTTATATTGGTCAAATGCTGCAACAGAATGCACATGCCTTTTTGCCCAAAGAAATTGGCAAAGAAGAGCTGATTCAAGTGATTCAGGAATTGTACACCAAGGGTTATTATCTCAATACTGATCAAGTACAGAGCTTGCGGAAACAAATTACACCCAAAGCACCCAAACTGCATATTGATCCCAAAGATACCATCACCAGTAGAGAATTGGAAGTGTTGCAATTGATTGCTCGGCAAAAAACAACCAAAGAAATTGCCGAAGAACTCTATCTCTCGCCCAAAACAGTAGAAGCCCACAAAAGCAATTTATTCTCCAAAACAGGAGTCAAAAATGTGGCAGGATTGATTATGTATGCCATCAAGGAGGGACTGATTGATCCGAATGAGTTTATTTTCTAATTATAAAACAGAGCTGCCGAAAAAGGATTTTTCACTTTTGCGACAGCTCTACTTAAAAGTGTACTAGCTTGAGAATAAACACCATTCTACTGCCCCGAAACCTCTTTTTCCACAGCCTGCTCTTGCAATCCAATATGCGATGACCAGATGTATGCTTTGTTAGTATCTGGAACAGTAGGAGGGCTATCATTGGTACGAACTGGGATTTGGAAGGTAGATTTGATTTCCAATAATTCAACATCAGGTGCATTCAAATTTTTTGTAGGCTTTGTAGTGGCAGTTTGGGTAACATTGTTTGCTAAATTACCTTGACCACCTTTTTGTACAGTTGCTACATCTACTACCTCTGTGGTAGGAGCAGCACTATTAGCATTCTCAATCAAATAATCAAACGTTACGGCCGTAGCAATAGGTTCTTCAAATTCTACCGTAAAAGAGCCATCTGATTTTTCGGCCAGCCAGTACCATGTTTTGGGATTGCCCAACATAGATACAAATACCTTGGCTTCTTTTTGCATACTCGGGTTGATTACTTTGATGCTGGTTTGATTGGGTTGCACAGTGATGGTTCCAGTCGTGCTATTGGGGGAGGCAATAGGATTGTACCAACCACTTTCCAATAAGCACAAAATTTGCCCTTTGCCCTTGCCGTCAAAGCTTTCTAGAGCACGCCCCACAATATAGCCGGGTGCTTTGCTTGCCATAGCATGACCCGGAACATCAGAGGCGGTTAGGTATTCCCCTTTTTGGATAGGGCCTACTACATTGACGGGCACTCGGCCTTGCAATCCTACAGGAATACCCGAATTGGGGTCATTCAAGGTCAAGGTAGGATTGGTAGAATGTACGCCGATGACATAAGAATCGTGCTTTTTGGAAGTAACAATGTATTTTTCATTATTGGAAGGCACCATAGAAATCAAATCTCCCGGTTTGCTGTTGCCAATAACAGGGAAATATTCTGCTAAGTCACCCAACAATACATTAGATCCTGCATAGATGTTGTTCTCGGCATAAATGTTTCCATTGGCAAAAGCCCCTCCTTGGGTATTGCCACCATAATCAGAAAAGACATTGAAATTAAACAAATAGTATTCTCCTGTTCCAACAGAGGCATCTTCCATAGCCACAAAACGTACTTGTAACCAAGTGCCTGATACGGGAATAGGAAAAGCCGTAACCATGTTATCTTGTCCGCCAGACCAAGCAGCAAGGTTGGCGTTAGCAGTACACGTAGGATTGGAACCGTCTGTAAAAAAATTATACCCCCCTAAAAAGAAGGAAGCAACGGGAACGGTTGTCCAAGTCGTGCCGTTATCGGTAGAATACTCGATGTATACCCCATCAAACCCCGCCTCCAAAGTACAGTAATGTTGTATTTCAACAACGGCTTGTGTAGCTCCAGAAGGCACCCACATAAAAGGGCTGTACAGATAACGAAGCCCTCTTGCACCTACATTATCCCAACGCAAACCTCCTCTATCTTGCAAGGTATTGCCAGTGACGGTTCCTGACCAGCCCGTACCACAACCCCCTTGTGTAAATCCATTGTAGTAAGAACCTGCATCCATGGCATACAATTGAATACCTGAGGGATTAGTGGTTTGTGGTATCGCAGGATTGCCCACCCTTAGATATTCCGAAATTTGAGCACGTCCAATAACATCCAAGTCATCATTGGGGGTGGCTGTACCAATACCCACTTCACCTGCTGCATCAATACGTACACGCTCAATACCTGCTGTAGAAAAACCCAACTGGTCGGCAGCACTAAAGTACATTCCAGTATTGGCATCTGTGCTTCTAGAATAGAATGGTGCTGCTGCTGTACCATTGGCCATAGCGTGTACTTGATTGCCATTGGCCACTCTAAAACGTTGTATATTATTGGTTCTAAAATCCAAGGCTTGTCCATTGGTGGTTCCCAAAAAATTGATGCCTGCTATTGTATTGGCATTGCCTGTAATAGACCAATCATCTGCGCCTATTCGCACCCATGTAGTGCCGTTCCAATAATAAAAACCAGCTCCACTTCCGCCTGTAACCGCTGCATTGGTATTGTAAACCAATAAACTGGTAGCGGGGGCATTGATGGGAGTGATTCCATTGGTCACGTCATTGAGTGAAACTCTAGGAATTAAAAGTCCTGCATCGGTTGCATTAATATCTAGTTTTGCACTGGGGTCGGGTGTGGCTGTATTAATCCCTATATTTTGTGCTGTTAGGCAGAAAGAGAAGCAAAAATACAAAGATAGAGATAGTAGATTTTTTTTCATGTTACCTTATTTTTAATAAACTCATAGAATACCTGTTTAAATGGTACCGTTAGATCTTGGGACGTACTCGTTTTGTGATTTGTATCTAATATTATTGTGACAATGCAAATACTATTTTTTGAGTAACTATTAATATAACTAATTTTTATTAAAAACAAGCAGCCATACCTGCTGTTATTAGGTTTTTATCATAAAAAATGCACAATTAGGCTTATTTTGACTGAAAATATATCTTTTAAATGGTTTAACTAGCGAATGAATATATATTTGAACAAGGGTAAGAAATAGACCAAAGTACATGATAAGGGTGGGAGGAACCGAGTTTTGAGGGCAACTATAACAAAAAAATGAGCCACTCCACGTAAAGAGTGACTCATTAAAGTTCAAATTTATTTATTCTAGTTAGAAGAGTACTACTTATCTAACTTTGATGAATTTTTCAGTAATCATTTCGCCATTTTCTTTGATGATAGTCAATTGGTACATACCAGCAGGGAATGCAGCTATATTCAATTGGTTGATACCATTTTGCATGATTTGCTCGTTCATTACACGACCCAAAGCATCTGTAACACGTGTTTGTACCGCACCAGTTGCACCCAATTGTACATTGAGTACATTACTAGTTGGGTTGGGGAACAATTTCAATTCGCCACTAAATTCGCCCTCAGCAGCATGTATGATATTGGTTACATCACTGAATCTCGCTAAACTAGCAGAAGCATCACAGCTACCAGCTTCATACACTTTGACATTGCGGAAGTAAGAGTTTCCTGCACTACCAGCATCATCATCACATACAAAGAACAAACGATTAAAGCTTCCAGTGTAGAATTGTCCTACAGGAATAGTATAAGATTTCCAGCTGCCAGCACTTGCTGCATAATCGTCATAATTTCCAAGACCCCAATTTTGAGTACATATACGCGGAAGGTACGGTTACTACTAATGTTATTATCATTATCAAAACCAATTCCGTGAATTTCACCTTGATCTGTACTACTAAAATCAAATTCAAGAACAGTGTTAGCTGTTACAGTATAGTTTAAGCTAATAGATTTCCACGCATTATCAGCAATAATCAATTCTCCATTTCCATTTACAGTAGATGTTCCTTGATCTTGACCACCTCCATAAGAGCCGACGGCTGCTAAATCAATAGTAGGACAAGGGTTTGTTCCACCACCGCCAGTGGAGTTTTCAGTACAGAAGGTTGTAGCTTCAGAAGCGCCAAAACTTCCTCCAGTTTTGATAGTAGTTGATCCGGCTACTAATGAATAAGAACCACTGCCATAAGCACAGCAAATACCATCGCCATAAGAGTCATTGATAGTGAAGGTATAATTATCAGCAGGTAAGGTCCAATTGAAAGTATAGGTTTGGTTGTTAGCATAACCACTTCCAGACTCCACTGTAGCACCAGCTCCATTGGTAAGCGTCCAGCTTGTTTCAGAAGCATAGTTATCGGTTGTCAAATTTAAAGTTACGGCAGTACCAACACAAGCTGGTGGTGGTGGTGGTGGTGGTGGGCCACCATTCAATGTAGCATCAAGTGCAGCTTTAGCATCTACACAACCATGACCAAATTGTACATCAAATCCAGAAGCACCAAAATCCTTGGCAGTAGATTGTAAGATAGATTGTACATCAGAACTTGTCAAATTACCATCAACAGAAAGTACCAAAGCCGCTACACCAGCTACTACTGGGCAAGCAGAGGAAGTACCACCAAAGGTAGAGGTGTAGTTACCAGTTGCATAACCAGCAGAACCCATACGATCTGTAGTATATACACTTTGTGATCCCCCATTTGATGGAGCTGAAAGATCTAATGCTGATCCCTGATTACTATAAGACGAACGATTACCTTCCTTAGTAATAGCACCTACGGCAATTACGTTAGGATTGTTACCTGGGTAAGTTACACAAGTGAAACTATTATTTCCAGCAGCAAAAACAATCACACAACCCTTACCACCACGGCCGTTATTTTTTGCATCAGCAAGTGCATTATTTAAGGCAGTGGCTGAAAAAGTACAGCTACTATATCCCCAAGAGTTGCTCAATACATCTGCACCATTGTTTTTAGCATAGGAGATGGCGTCTGCTAGGTCGTTGGTAGTTTCCCCACCCAAGAAGATATTTACAGAAAAGATTTCACAGTTAGGAGCTACACCAGCAACTCCAATACCATTATGTGCGGCATTAATACTCCCAGCGCAAGATACACCATGTGCCCCACTAGAATTAGGTGTACCGTTACCATTGTTGGCAGGAGAATAACCCAGACCTAGGTTTGTATTAGGCAAATCTTCGTGTTCTTCTAGACCATCATCAATAACAGCAACACGGATACCAGCACTTCCTAGGCTAATGTCCCAAGCCTCAGGTGCATTACAATCGGCATCGCTACCGTTTGTATTGTTCATCTGAAACTGATTGCCATAAAGTGGATCAGATGGTGTTAAGTGATGTTGAACTTTTGCATAAAAATCTGGGTGTGCCCATGTCACCAAACCTGATTCACGCAATTGATTGGCAAGAGGCAACACTTGATTGATGTCCTCTACTTCCAATAAAATACGGCCATACTTTGCTCTAGCAAAAGAAGCCTTTGATTCCGTCATTAGAGCACTCAAATCAGCTATAGTTTTGTCTTTTCTGAGTTGTAACACCACATGGTGTGTTGGCCAAATTTGGAAGCCGTCATTGAGCTGATAACCAAAGCTGGCACTCTTCAGGGCAGCAGGATTACTCACAAATGTTTGGGCTACCTCTAGTGCTTCTCCTTGTAAGTTGTTATTAAATTTGAGAACAGCACGCCCTTGAATGCTGTGAATTTCCAAATCCTTTAAGGAAGTAGCATTGGCCTTCAAGTGCTTGGCTACCTCATAGCCATCATTGAATTGAAGGATTAGGGAAGAGCGATCGGTGTTGATGCTGATTTTTTGGTTGTCAGACCAATAATAAGACGCAGTGCCTTGGGCAAAAACCAGTGATGTGCTAAACAGAAGCACTAATGTGCATAAGGTAAACTTAAAACAGTTAAACATATAAAATGTGTTTTTTTTCTTTGAAAATGTGTTTTTGTTTTAAGGGGAATAGAGTTGTTGGGACGAGATTGAAAAAGTAAAATTTTGAAGGGTGAGGGATGTTTGGGCATCCAAAAATGTTCGAGAACACAAAACAAAATAATGGCCATTATGTGTTTTTAGAAAAGTGGCTAAATATTAGTTTAGTAATATTCTAAACAATACACCACTGCTCATATAAAGAACAGCAATTAATAGGAATTTTGCAACACATAAAGTAGTTTATCTAAGTTCTCTAACAGAATAAAAAAGGTTACTTTAGGTATATATTCCAAATATTAGTGGCCTTTATGAAGGCTATACCTAATTGTTATTAAATGACTTTATTTTGTTTTTGTAAAAAGTACTAAATATCTTTTAAAAGATTAAATATCAAATAGTTATATGGATTTGTTTAAAGCAAAAAAACAAACTTATCAAATAAAAATTGGTAGTATTGATTGTTTTGAAAATTTACTTTTAATGGAAAATCAAAAAATCAAAAAAAATGCTTGAAAGGGAAATAAAAAACAAAAGGAAAGCTTAAAAAAGTATACTTTTTTTAAGAAAATAGTTTTCTGTCATAATAAAATGTAGTCTACCAACAATTGTCAGCATAGCTACCGCACCAAAGTAACGGTTCCTTTTTGTGCTATAGGCGTGCCATCTGGCGCTTGGTAGCGAATCCAGTAGACATAAGTTCCTAGCGGAAGTGGAGTGCCATTGCGGGTGCCATCCCAAGCATCATAAAGGTTATTGGATTGAAACAACTCTTGTCCATAACGGTCATAAATAATCATGTTATAATTGCTAATACTTTGCCCAAAAACAACTACAGGACGAAAGAATCGATTTTCGCCCTCTGGGGCAATGGCATTGGGTACTTGTAGGCTGGAACTTTGCGTAACACAAAAACTATTGGATTGGCTTTGGAAGAAGCGTTGCTGCCCATCTGGAAAATTGAGTACAACATTGGCCAACACATAATAACAGCTATTGGCCTCTGTCTCATCTTGTAGATTGAGGGCATCTTGGTAGCTGTGTTCATTGGGACCAAGGGTAGCAATTTGTTGGTTGTTGCCGCCCACAGTTTTGTAGAGCCAGTAGCTTTGCACGGTGCCAAACTCAAATTGAGCAGGCGACCAAGCAATTTGATTAACAAAATTAGGGGTAGCCTTGGCTTCTAACAAAATGGTTTTGCCCAAATTACTCGTCACGGTTTGCCCACAATTATCCACACTTTGTATAGAATAAAAATAGGCTTGCTCTACTGCATCTACTGTACGATCTTCAAAATTATTGATGGAAGTTCCTAGGGCGGGGAGGAACAAACTACTGCTCATGGTCAAGCTATCTGTACCACGCAGCAAATCACCTGTGGCATAATCGGTATCGGTGTCCCATTCCCAAGAAATAGCAATGGTAGTATTGTCTACCACGGTCAAGGAGGTGAGGTACAAATAATCCATTGGGCGATTGGCGGCCACATTGAGGGTGTAGTTGTTGGAGACTGCTCGGTTGTTGACCCCTTGTTCTACGGCTCTAATCTGAAAAACTAGTAAGCTATTGTCTTGAGCATTGTTGTAGACATAGCTTGTGCTGCTGCTGCTCAAGGTTGCTATGCGTTGAAATCCTGTATTGTTTTCATTGAGCCATACCTCATAATTGGCAACACCAACTTGCCAGTTTTCATAGGCATTCCACGAAAGTGTAATGGTCTGCTCGCAGGGTTCTAGTACCCCATCTACCACCATAGAAGTATGTGGGCCTGTAGTGCCATCGGCAGCTTGCCCCAAGCCCAATACACTTTCATTGCAGGCACTGACGGCCAAAATAGCATAACGAGCGAGTAAGTCGGTTGCGGTTTGGTCGGTAAAGCTGGTGGCAGTGATGAGGGTGGAATTATTAGGATAAGGAAAATAATTGCCTGAACCATAGGGATTTTCCTTGTATACTTGATAGCCAACGACTTCGGGGCTAGGACTAGCCGACCAACGAACGACAGGTACATTATTTACAATATCCACGCTCAATATATTGGGAGTAATGGGTTTTTGATTGCTAACGGGGGTGGACAAATTGGTGAGCACGCCATTGCAGAGCAAACCAATTTGGTAATTCCACAATTCTTCACTTGGATTGGGGACCGCTGTGGCATTGCCAGCCAATGTATCAAGCCGTACAAAAGGCCCTGTACCATTTTGTTGTCCGAGTAGTACATAGCCCCCCAATCCTGTACAATTCCCTGTTGTCCACGTAACCGAGTCTTGGCCTGAGCCTAAGAGCAAACGAGCGCAAACCTGTGGGGTTTGTGCATTCAGCCCAAAGGAAGAAAGTAGAAAACTCCACAAAATCAAAAGGAAAGCAAAAAGGCGCATAAGCAGGGGTATTGTATTCAAAAAAATTACTCTACTACCACCTCCAATAAATGTTCCTTTTGGAGATATTGTTGAGCTATTCGCTGAATATCTTTTGGTGTAATTGTTTTGAGTACTTGGATGAATTGATAAAAGTTTTGTTCGGTCAAGCCTACGGTGACTAGGCTTTTGACAATACTTGCTACATTAAAAACGCCATCTAAGGCTGTTAATTGCATTCCTAGAGAATAATTCCTAACCATTTCCATTTCCTCTACCCCAATAGGGTGGCGTTGTAGGCGTTGTATTTCTTTGTAAATTTCGGACAAGGCCAACTCTTTATTATCTTTATTGACATCAGTATGAATGTACCAATAGCCGCTATGGCGTAAGGTTTCTACCGAGGAATAGACCCCATAGGTCAAGCCGTGTTCTTCTCTTAAATTTTGCATTAGGCGGGAGCCAAAATACCCCCCCAACACCATATTCATCATATAAAAAGGATCACAATCGGGGTGTGCTCGATCAAAGGTGCGTCTGCCTATTCTAATGGACGACTGCAAACTTTCTTTTGCAAGAACCTGATGAATTTTTTTGCGGGGTGGTGCTGGGGGCAAAACCCATGCTAGTGCCTCTTGCTTGGGGGCTTTGGGCAATCGGCGAAAATATTGATTGAGCAATTTGAGAATGGCTGGGCTGGTTTTGCCTGCAATAAAAATGGTGCAATTTTGGGCATTGTAGCAACGATGAAAATGCGCTTGAATCTTTGCTCGGTTGAGTTGGGTATAATCTTCTGCATCCGAATTGTAACCATAGGGGTGTTCCTTGCCAAACAACTCCTCGGTAAATAAGCGATAAGCGACCACATCATTTTTTTGCAGTTGCAATTTGAGATTTTGGCGACTGCGTTTGATGAATTGTCGTATTTCTTGCTCGGGATAAGCAGGCTGTGTGACCATTTCGAGCAAAACCGGCAATAGATGGGGCAAGTGTTTGGTTAAGCAGTACAATTGTACATTGACCGTATTGAAGCCATCATAAATATCAAGCTTGGCCCCATAATGTTCAAAAAAATCGGCCAATTGAGCTGCTGTACGATTTTGAGTTCCTGCTTTGAGGAGTTGGGAACTCGCTCTAGCGACCAATCGCTCCTGTTCGTACCAGCGTCCTGCCTCAAATACAAGTTCTAATTTAATAACCTCTTGATGTCCCAAACGAATATCATAGAGCCTTATCCCATTGTCCAACTCATGTTGTTGGGGCGGATGTAGGTACAGGGTCGTAACCGATTGTATGAGGGGTACTTGACGACGATTAATCATAAGCTATAAAACTGGCTATAAAAATGGGCATAAAGATACAAAAACTGTTGAAGTTGTTTTGCTATGCACTGCAAGGATCGGACAAGTCAAGAACAATTTTGCCCCTTGCTACAAACGCCCACGCAAGGTATAAAAATTCACGGCTCGAATGTTACTTTTCTGAGCACTTAGGCGTTCTAGTGTGGTAACTAGGTTGTTGGGAATACGCTCCCAAATGCCTTGATTGTTATCATACAAAACCACCCAGCCATTGTCCACATTAAATGCGACATAATGAATAGAAGATTGCTGTGTTTGTAGGCGTTGGAGTTGTGCTTGCATAGGTGCCGGAATCAAGTGATGGTATACGGCATTTTCACTTACTAGCACCCAACCTCCATTGATAGATAGCGCAATACTTTTGATTTTTTGCTGTTGTTGGTATACCTCTAGTATTTTGTTAACCAATGTGGGCGGAATATTTTTCCAATCTACTTCTCTGTCGTTATAAATCACCACCCAGCTAGGTTTGCCCGACCAAGAGAGGGGCGAAAATACAATTTGCTGGATATGGGCGTTTTCGTCCTTGAGTGTTTGAAGTGTCGCCATCAAATCACGGGGGGCACCATTCCAAGACAAATAAGGAATGCCCGACAATTCATACGCACAAACCCAGCCCCCATCAGGTGCCAAGCCCAATGACATGATTTCTACATTATTGCGGGTAAACAAGGTGTTTTCCTTTTCTTTGAGGGTGGCAGGAATATCACTAGAAATAGTCGAGCGTTGGTTATAAATAACATTCCAGCCCTCTTGTGCAGAACAGGGATTGATTATATTCCAACAAAGAATAAGGAGTAGGAGGGATTTGAGATGGTAGTTGTTCATTATAATAATAAATAAGCAACAAGTCATATTCTGTGTAGAACATGACTTGTTGTAATTATGAAATTAGGTATGGAACAAAAGCAATACCTTACTTAATACTCTCTAGACGCTGTTTGATTTCGTCTACTACTTTCTTTTGATCCTCAATTTCTACTTTGGCTTTGCCTTGGCCCTCCTTGCTTTCTTTGACATCGTTTTCGGCCTCTACAATATTTTGCTCCATTTTTTTGATGGTATTTTTGTAGTCTTCGATGTCTTTGGTGCGTTGTTTTTCTTCTTTTTCTAGTTTAGCTAAATCGCTTTCCTTGTCTTTGAGCAATTTTTCTGCTTCCTTCAATTCTGCTTCAATCATATCGGTAGAAACGCTCTTGGCAAAATCCTTTAGAAGTTTTTCACCAGCAGGATAACGCTCAGAGTAATCCTTAGAAGAAAGATAAGAAACACCGAGGTTGTACCATACACTAATCACCGAGCCATCTTGGCCACGCTCTTCAATTTTGGCAATAACATCTACCGTATTGTCACTCATTTCCTTGAGCGTAGCATCTTCTGTGATGTACTCATTGGCACGGCGCTCATACTTGGTTTTACCTTTGTATTTTTTGATAAACTTAGTCCATGCTTTGCCTACTTCCTTGCTGCTGGTACCAGGCAATTCCATAACCAAGCAATTGTATGTTCCTTTGCTATTGGCTTTGGTTTCTTCTTTGATTAGAGACTTGATTTGTGCCCAACTGCTTGAAGAAATACTCAATAGTAAGGCGCATAGTAATACTAGTGTTTTCATGATTTTAATAATTAAAATGAATAGAGATAGTGTTGTTTAGGGAAGCTTTTGTAAGCTCACACCATAATCAAAACCTTTGTTTCAAGAGCAATTGCCAAAAAAGTATGCCAAGTTGACATATTCTTATACTGTTTTGTCTCTATTTAAAAGTAATAAAGTCTAGGGAATTGGCACTTGAAATAGTGGAAAATAATTTTTATTCTTTTTGTGATAATGATGTTACGAATAAAAAACGCCAACACTGAAAGGAAATCAGCATCGGCGTTCTGTTGAGTATTACTAAAAGTTATAGCTTATTGCAGGCTAATTTTTTGACTCCATTGTTGTTTGCCATCTACGGTTTGTACATGCAAGAAATACAAATTGTTGGATAAGTTTTCGAGCAAATGAGGTAGTTGTACAATACGCTCATGGCTAATAGTAGTTTGGTACTCTCGTACAATGCGCCCTTGGGCATCTGTCAGTGTGATATACACTTTTTGAGGGGCGATTGGCTCCAAAATCTGGAAATTCAATGCGCCTTGTGTTGGATTGGGGAATACGGTCATGCCTGTTCCATCAGGATTGGCCATGCCCTCAACCGCACGGGTAGGCGAGTAAGCAACCGTGCCATCAAAGTCAATTTGTTGGAGACGGTAGTAGGAAACGCCTGTAAAGCTATTGGGATCTATTTGGTAATAGCTGTGTTGCCCAGACGATGTACCCTGACCTTCTACGTAGGCTACTTTCGTAAATTCTGTTTCGCCCTCTAGCATACGCTCTACCGCAAAACCCTTGTTATTCAACTCCATAGCTGTGGTCCAGCGCAGTTGTACTTCTTGACGATTGTTGCGTTCTGCTTCAAATGCAACCAACTCAACTGGCAAACTACTAGAATTGTTTTGAACAATTACAAATTGGCTAAAGCCTGTAGTAAGTGGTGCGCCCGAGAAGGTAACATTGCCGTTGCTACTAGGGGTGATGCTACTGGCTGGAGCAACAGCGGTATTCCAAGTAGCACCAAAATCACGGCTGCCACGCTTGTATAAATTAATGTCTGTGAGTGGTAGAGCAGGAGCGAGATAAGATACTTCGTTAAAGCTCATACTGTTGACATCGGGTGATTGGTTAGTACCATAATTGTTTATTACAATATACTCATTGTCTACATCGCCTGTGACCGTTTCCCAGCCATGCGGTTTTTCAGTCATCAAGCGTGATACCACAATTTCGCCATTAGGGCTAGACCCAAAATCAATAGCTACCTTAGGAACACCAAAGTTCACCAAGCCTGTGCCTGATACAGTTACCCGCTCCGATACACCACCGGCCACGGCTACCTCTGAAGGGATATAATCGGTAGCAGCCATATTTAGAGCAGTACCATTGGCCGCTCCCATCGCATCTATAACGCCACCGGCCGTTCCAACGGCTGCATCAGAATTGAATTGATAATATGTTAACAAACCTGTTTCCGTGCCTTTGAGGGTCAAGTGCATGTTTTCACGAATTTGATCTTGTGTTCTTGCTACCCCCCAAATACGCACTTCATCCATACTACCCTCATAAAACTCCCCAACACCTGGCAAAGAAATAACACCTAACAATAAATTCTGATCCAATGTATTTAAGGTAATACCTGTACTCAAATCTAACACTCCATCTACATAAAAACGCATAGTAGTGCCATCGTGTGTAATAGCAACGTGGTGCCATTGGCCATCTGTAATAATCGTATTGGCTGTACGGTCATTATTTTGACCAATAAAAGCCAAACGGTTGTTACGTACTGCAAATCCAGCTCTATTGTTAGATGCTCTACGTCCCCAACTAACAAAATTGCCAATGCTGTTTTGAGTGGTTTTGAGCCAAGCTTCTACCGTAAGCGGTGCATTGCCTTGTGGCAGGTTGGTTGCAGTGGCGGTTGCATCAATATGTTTTGAAACGCCATCAAAATCATACATGTTGCCTCGAACCTCACTAACCAACTGCTCCGAAGCCTGCACCACCATAAATTGCCCTGTCTCATAAAGGTTGCTAAATGTAATGGTATTGGCTGTTACTGCCTTTGCATAATTTTTGATAACCCTCCAGTTGCCATCGCTGTACATTGGTCGCCAATAAAGACGATACTTAGTAACATCTAAATTGGTGAAGGTAGCGGCAGGGTAGCTAAATCGGAAATTCATTGGCGGAGCAGGCGCAGCCGTTTGTTTGTTGATCGTCCATACTGGATTTTGAAGAATGGTGGTGCCAACAGCCCCTGTAATCGTATTGGGTGCAAAGGCTTGATAAGTTACCGTATACTCCTCGGCATTGGTATTGCCTACCAACTCCATAAACAAATTAGCATTGGCAAAATTGGCTTGACGAGTGCTTGTGCCTGTTGGAATGGCTAGGGTTTGGCTGTTGGAAGCCCTTGCCGCATCATCCCCCGTATTCACACCCGAAGCCACCCAATCCGTAGCAGCATCCATATTAATTAATGCTCCATTATTGGTATTATTTGTTTTATCAGACAAGGTAGAACTACCTGCACCATCATTAAATTGATAATAAGAAACCAAGCCTGTTTCGCAGCCCGTTGAAGTCAGGTGCATATTTTCTCGAATTTCTGTAGCGGTACGAGCTACATTCCAAATACGCAGTTCATCAATGGAACCATTAAAATTTTGTCCACCACTTCGTTGCCCTATCAATACAGGAGCGGTATTAATTACAGGTGTACCGAGCGTATTGTCTATTCCAACCTCAATACCATTGATATACAATCGAGCGATAGTGCCATCAAAAGTACAAGCGATGTGGTACCATCGACCAGCCGTGACAACTGGCCCAGCTGTAATATCAATATCCAAGTTTTGAGCTATGAATCGCCATTGATTATTAACGTTTAATCCTGTTAGATAGTCTAGGTCTCCATTGCCAAAATCCTTACTTACAACCCATTGAAACGTACCATTAGGATTTGGCTGTGCCCAATACTCGATTGTGAAATTTCCGCCACTGAGTTGCAGGTTGGGATGGTGAGGGATAGAAACAAAATCATTTCCACCATCAAATTCTAGTGCATCCCCTCGTGCAATATCTGCCAATTGATAAACGCCGTCAAATGGACTTGCTATATCGCCATTAATGGAGGTACGAACATTGGGATCGGCGGTAGCATTGTTTCTTTCATAGCCTAGTGTACCTGTGGTAACATCGTTGCCATTGCGTCGTACACCGGGGGCGGCCGAACTGCCCCAGATACGAGTGGTGTAGGTGTTTTCGGTATAATACGTAGAACGGCCTTCTGTTTCATCATTTTGGTAAGCAACAGCCCATACTACTACCCCGTTGTTGTCTTCTATAATAAGTTCATCGGCTCCATTGCCTAGTACCAGCGGAATTTCTAAGACCGCTTCATTGGAACAGGCAAGCCAGTTGTTCTCAAACGCCGCTTTATCCCGAGTCAAAATAACATATTCGCCCGGTTCAAGCACATAACTACTAGTGGTTATCACATCATTATCTAATCCATCATCTCTCAAAACCCAATTTTGAAGGTCTACAGGCGTTGCGCCATAATTGTACAATTCTACCCATTCGTTTGCTGGTTCTGGCCCCAGAGAGTTAGAGAGCCATTCGGTAATAGCAACAGAAGGCACAACTATGTCATTACCTCGAACGGCAAAATCATAAACCGCCTCGTCGGCATCATTATTATTAATAGTAACAGTAGCATTTCTAATTCCAGCCGCCGAAGGGGTAAACGTAAGGGTAAAATTGGCCGAAGCGCCAGCCGCTACGCTAGTAGGTGCGCCCGAAA
>CAYULH010000039.1:0-14056 GCA_964445645.1 uncultured Aureispira sp.
GAGAAAAAATTTCTCATTTTTTAGTGTACGGTTACTTTTTTGCACCTACTTAATTCTCGCTATAGTGGATGCTGCCTTATTTGATACCTGGTATCAAATAAGGCAAATCGCTCCGCAAGTCTCCAAGATGATAACCCGCTATAGCAAGATGGCTTAAGACTGCACCATTTTAGCAGCCTTTTCCTTAATAGCTTCTTGGGCAAGCTGTATGGTATAATCCAATTGTTCTTCGGGAGTGAGCAGGCTATTGTCAATTTCTATGGCATCCTCTGCTTGGCGCAAGGGACTATCCTCACGAGTAGAATCAATGTGGTCACGGCTCAATAAGTTTTCTTGTACTTGCTCTGCCGAAATATCCGTTACCCCTTTGCTGGCCCACTCGCTTAGGCGACGGCGGGTGCGTTCTTCAATAGAAGCCGTAAGAAACAACTTGAGTTCTGCATCTTTGAATACTACTGTGCCAATATCACGACCGTCCATAGCAATACCGCCTTCTGCTCCCAGACGTTGTTGGAGTGCCACCATTTTGCGGCGAACAGCCGAAATAGTAGCCACAGGACTAACCATTTTAGACACGCGCATACTTCGGATTTCTTTTTCTACATTTTTGTCATTCAAAAAAGTATGGTTCATACCTTCTACCATACCAAAATGTATACGAATGGATTCCAATGCTTTGGCGACCGCTTCATCATCATCTAGATCAATATTGTTATCCAAAAAATAAAGAGTTACAGCACGATACATGGCACCAGAGTCAACATAGCCATAATGGAGTGCTTTGGCAAGTGATTTGGCGAGTGTACTCTTACCACAAGCGGCAAAACCATCAACGGCAATCGTAATTTTAGGAGTAGGCATAAAAAAAAAGTGTTGTGAAGTATAATTGAAGGAATGGTGATTGATTGAGTACAAAAATAAGAAGATTCCTTTGAACTAGGCGTACAAAAGGGATAATTTGAAAATTCGGTGATTAAACTACTTAACAAAAGAAAAAGAAATCTACTAAGGCTTGTTGTTGCTGTACACGGAGTTGTGTTTTTAGTTCCATCTGTGCATGGGGTTCGGCTACGAGTAAGAGCAATTGAGGCCGTTCAAGTTGTTGCACAAAGGTAGTAGGATGCAAGAGTTGGTCATAAATGTAATGCCCAATCTTTTTGGGATTGTTGCAAACCCAATAAAATGGAATAGCAGCTGCCTGTAGCAGCCGAGCTACTGTTTTGCCCTTTTTGCCAGCCCCCCAAAGTACCAGAGGACGCTTATTGTCATAATGTAAGCGCAAAAAATAATGCACCTTGAGCGGCAAAAAATTATTGTCGGCATAATTGGGATCGTGTCTAGAGGTGCGTCCCGAAGAGTCGCGCCAGTGGTGCAATATGGTTTGGCAAGGCAAGCATTTTAGACCAGCTTCATAAAACCGAAAACACAAATCATAATCTTCGGGGTAGCGGCTAGGGCGAAATGCTTGGCAGTGTTCCAAGTCCGCCCGATAGACCATCCAGCACGGCGAGGGAATGACACACTCTTTGTAGAGTGCTTCAAAGTTTTTTCCTTCTCTTGTTAGTTGATTGAGCCAAGCAGCATAGCGTTTATAACCTTCTCCCAAGGGTTGCTCGCTAAAGTAATGCACCAAACCTGTTGATAAATGTCCCTGTCCTGCGTTTAGCAATGCTGTTCGCAGATGCGATAATTTATTAGCAGGCATCCAATCGTCTGCATCCATTCTAGTAATAAAATCACCTTTTGAATGTTGATAGGCTAGACGTAGTGCATCAATGATGCCTTTGCCTGTATTGTCAAAAACCTTTATGCGTGCATCTTTTTGAGCATATTGGTGCAGGATAGCAGCAGTATCATCGGTAGAATGGTCATTGATGGCAATCAACTCCCAGTCTTTACAATCTTGTTCTAATATAGAATCCAAACAAGCTTGTAAATAGGGGAGTGCATTGCGAACAGGCATTAAAACACTGATAGAGGGCAATTTAGGATTTTGTATCATCCGAGAAAGTCTTCCAACGCAAATATTTAGAGGTTTTCCACTGGCCTGTTTCTGGACTGATATACAAATATTGCTTAAGGCTTTCTAGAGCCGTGGCATATACAGCCGTTCCATCTTTCAATGGCTCTTCTTTTTCAAATGATTTGTTGGTGTTGGAGCCTTGTAGCAATTCTTGGGCAATTTTATCACAAGCTGCGCTAGTGATACGTTGTGGTTGTTGTAGGATGCTGTAAATATAATTAAAGCTCACCATCATTAATATCAACCACTGGCTTTTCAATAGTGCTTGGCGTTGTAATAAAATTGCTTGAATACCTTGTAGAGTAGCTTCTTCTTTTTTTAGAAAAGCATTTTGTATAAAACCTTCAATAATATACTCGATTTGTTGTTGCTTAGGACAGTTGGAATCAGCTGCTAATTCCAACAATAAAGGCAACCATTCTAATTCTTGAAGAATTTCACCATCGTTAGTAGACTGGAAGTAGCATTCTAAATCATAAGCCCACAAACGAATACTCTCTTGTGAAACAGATGGTAATAATGGCATACAAAAGTCGATTCAAAAAATAATGAATATTATTGCTCGGCAACTTGTTGTCTAGACAATCGAAGTACAATATCCCAGAGATGTTGGTAAGGAATAATCTCTAATTCATTGATGCCTCCTCGATAATGCATAGATTCTGTTTCGAGACGCTCTAGGTATTTGAGGTGTACACCAATTTTGTCGTAGTCAAAATGTGCTTTGGCTAATTGTTGTAGTAGACGGCAGAATTGCAAGATACGATAGTACTCGTCAGGTTTGAGCAAACGAGCCGAATAATCGCGTAGTCGTTCTACTCGTTCAAATGCTTCTCCCCATTCTTTTTGTTCCAATAAGAATAAGATTTGAGCAATGACAGAAGTAATCGTAAATATGCGTTGTTGTTTTGGAAAAATGATAGGCTCTTCCAAGAAGCGTTTTACTCTAAACTGTTTGTAACGCTTAGGTTTGTCCTCTTCATTATCGGCCTCCAACCAACGTAAGAAACACAGGTAGGTTTCAAAGGTATTCCACTTAACTGCATCAACTTCATCCAAATTCTTGAAGCGTTTGTCAGTGTATACTCTATTGAATGTTTCGTGTGCTTTGTCATAGGCTTTGCCATGTAGCGCCAAGAGTAGATAAACCTCTAGAATTGGCAACCAAGCCGTATGTCTATCAAATATATTAGCATAACGTTCTGCTTGCACATATCCTTCCTCAAAGCGTCCTAAGTGTAGGAGTGCCAACAGTTTTTTGCAAGCCAGGTCGGCCATTTGATCGGCGCGATAGAAGCGAGGATTTTGCTCAATATGGTCTTCTGCTTTTAGGCAAAGCTCATATACATATTCATAATTCTTTAGCGCCTCGTGATAGAACGTATGGGCTAAAAAATAATTGTAGAAAATTACAGGAGAATTATATTGTTTGTATATTTGCCCGATATTGGCACAACGTTCTTCTATAGCAGACATGTGACGCTCCAATTTGTGCATTGGAAGGTCGTGCCAAATGCCAATAAATTGTGCGTGTTCTTCTACTTCAATTTCGGCATTGAGGACAATATTGTGCTTTTTGCAAATCTCGTTGTACTCATGATAAGCATTTTCATTGCTTGTATCAGAAGCATGTTGACGGAGTATACGAGCCGCATTTACGATAATGTCCGAGAAATTGAACTTGAGTGCTATTGTCAAAATGTTACGAGCGAGCTGTGCGCCTGTATCATTGGCATTATTAGACAAAAGAATCTTTATCAATGTCCAGTCTCTATGACAACTATAATACGCACGATTATAGTTGGCTGTGGCAGACTGATTGACATCCAAAAAGAAAAGTGTATTAAGTAGACGTTTCTTAAAGCGCGATTTTAGTTGGCGGTATTTATCATCAGTGGGACGGCCGTCATAAAGGATTTGAGCGGCTTCTTGGTCGGTCTGTATCGTGCCGTTCATTAATAACTCATAGAAATCGTTGAATCTTGAGCTTTTTTGTTTAAGGGAATTGTCATCAAAAATTTCTATCTTTTTGACCTTCTTTTTGGTGACAATTTTGGAAATTTCGAGTAAGTGTTTCATGTAGACTATTCTCAATGTAAAAAATACAACAATTAGGGATTCTGCAGAGCCAAAGTAACGCAAAGTAAGTTAAGGCTAACGAACACTAACTTGTTAGGGGCAGAACAGTAGAAAGAGTTTAGGTGGAGTTTGGAACGGGGCTATTAAATAAAAAAAGCCTCTGAATGTAAGAGGGCACATACAAATAGGTTTAGAACTACTTGACGGTTTTAAATCTTGTTGTTGAAACAAAGATAGGGTATTTGGAATAAAAAGTAAAGCTTTGTAGGCAAAAAATATAATTTAAAATGGTTTGCCGCTTTTGAATTCCCAATCACAAATTGGTTCTTTATTTGAGAAAAGCTCTCTTTTATATAAAATCATAAAAGAGAGCTTTTTATGTTAAAGATTTCCAGAAGGAACAGGTTCGTTGTCAGGAGATTCTATATATTCTCCAAACAAATCCATGCTAGGGGTTTCATATCCTATCATAATTTCTGTTGAGCCCACGCTGTGTTGTTGAAAATTATTAAGTGCAATATCAAAACCAATTAAGACAGGAATTTTATTATCAAATAAAAGTCTTGATTGAAAAGATAAGAAAGCAGGGGAGCGATAAAATAAGCCAAAGGCAAGTTGGTTTTTTAACAAATGCAAGGTAAGGCCACCATCTACTTGTGGTAAATTGCCCTGAACATACTTGACCATTACTGAAGGTTCCAAAATCATTTTGTCCTCGCCAAGAGAAATTTTGTAAGAACCCATTAGGAAATAATGACGATAACCAAGCCCAACAATAGAACGTCCCTGTGTTAACTCTCCATAATCAATTCGTGTTTGTATCAAATTGGGAGCCGAAAAGCCTACACGCAATTTTTTGGTGTAAAAAGAGATACCAAATTCTGCATCTGCACTAGTGACACCTCTATCGGCATTCACTACCGCTTGATCGGTAGGGTTGATAAGATGGATTTGATCGGTGCGAATGGTATTGTAGGCCACCCGTCCTGCCAAACCAATAGAAAGGCGCATTTTGCGATTGGCTAGTGGAATATGAAAAGCATAGGATAATTTGCCCCCCCAACGAGCACTGGGCCCTGTAATATCACCAAAGATCAAAGCCCCTACACCATGCAAATCCTTGATTAAGCCTTGATAGGTAAGACCAAAGGTTTGTGGCGCACCGGGGAAACTAACCCATTGCCAACGATGGAATAAATTGAAGGAGTGGTTTCCTTTAGAACCTGCTATTGCTGGGTTAATTAAGAAGGCATTGCTATTATATTGGGCAAACAACGGATCTTGCTGGGCAAAACTAAGCTGGCAGCTCAACAATACTCCTATAAAAAGTAAAAAAAGTTGTTTCATAATAGTTTATTTTAGAAAGGAGGCAGGTTGCTCTATTGAACTAGAGCAACCCACAGACCTCAGAATCATCGAATAATAGTTACATTCCCTTTATAGATGGTTGGATTGTCCAGCAATGGATCATCTACCGCAATAATATAGTAATAGGTAGCATCGGGCAAGTCTTGGCCCATGTTGGTTCCATCCCATGTACCATCATAATTTTCGGCCTCGAATACCAATTGTCCCCATCTATTGAATACTTGGACACGATTGGCAAAAAGATTTAGGCAAGGAATCTCCCACAAGTCATTGACTCCATCACCATTGGGCGTAAAGCCAGAGAAACTTGGTATACAAGGGCCTACTTCTATCCAAACCGAGGCTGTATCTCTACAACCTGTCGTATCAGATACTTCAAGTGTATAATAACTACTAGTGAGTGGCAATACAGTTGTGATTGGAGCACTCGGGTCGTTTACTCCCACAGCAGGAATCCAGAGGTATCTGTTAATATTGCCTGTACTGTTAGAACCATCTAGGGTTGCTATTTGACCAGCCAGCATATTGGGTGGTGTGGTAGCATTTACGATAGCTTGTACGCCAACAAAAATGTCGCTAATAACAGCCGTATCACAACCCAAGTCATCAAAAACCGTGACTGACCAAGCATCATTCGGATTTAGATCAAGAGTGAGCGAAGCACCTGCTCCTGTACCTTGTAAAACCCGTGTATTACTCATACCATTAATGGTAATCAATGCCGTGTAATCGTTAGGTGCTGATGTCAAATCAGGCAAGCCACCCAAGATGGATAAGGTTGTTTGTGCATTGCCACTGCTATCACAATCATAAGTAATAGCTCCGCCCAATCCCTCTACTGTAATAGCATTATAATTAGGGTCAGAACACAAATTACCACAGTTGGCAGGATTCCAAATAAAGGTACCTCTAATACTATCAACAATAGCACATCTGCTATTATCGGTAACAACTGCCAACCAGTTGTCGCCATTTTGGACAATAAAGTTATAGGTACTTGTATCTCCGATAGTACCCGGTACAGGAACTTGATAGCCAGAGTTGCCACCTCCTGTAGTTCCTACAATTGTTACCAAGTAATTGGAACCATCAATAGAGGGCTGTCCACCACTCAATTGTAAGGTAACAACAGCCGTTTGGTTTGGACTACAAACATAGGGGAGGGCATTGACATCTAAATTTAGACTATTGTAGATAAAGGTGCCCGATAAGGTATCAGAACAACCATTATCATCGGTAGCAATAACCGACCAACTATCTCCATCATTAATATCAAAACTATACAATCCAACATCTTGAGTAGTAGTGCCATTTTGACCAGCTATGCTAGAGCCACTTGTAGTAACGGTATACAAGCTGGTATTGATGCTAGGCGCACCTCCTGTCAAGAACAAAGTTACTCGTGCTGTTCCATCTGGATTACAGTTGTAAATAGTGCTGTCTACTGGATTGGGGAACAGTTGCACAGGCATCATCACACAAATAGGACAGTTGGAAGTATCAAAGGTATAACCATCTGTGAGGGTGTCATTACAATTATTATTATCAAAAATAACCACATTCCACACATCTCCATCATTAACCAAGAAGGAGAAGTTAGACGCTCCTCCAATAGTACCCGCTACAGGCACGTTTTGGAAGGTTTGACCAACAACAGTAGAACCCAAGGCATCTACCAAATAGTTGGAGCCATCAATACTAGGCTGACCACCATTGATGGTTACTTGTACCAATGCTGTTCCATCACTGTTACAACTGTAGGCAAAGCTGCTGCTGATAGGATTTAAAGTGCAATAATCGGGGCAGTTGGTTAGGTTATAATCAAATTGTCCCGAAAGGGTATCCAAACAACCATTGCTATCAGATAAAATTACAGTCCATGTATCACCGTCCAATACACTAAAGCTAAAGGTGGTCGGTGTTGGAGTACCTGCTCCTGCTACTGTGTAAGTGCCATTGCCATTGGGGGTGTTAGAACCACTTACTATAGCGGTGTAGTTTTGACCTGCTGTAATAGAAGGCTCTCCGCCATTGAGCGATAGTGTTACCAAGGCAGAATCTCCTCCTGGATAACAAGTATAAACAGAGCTATCGGCTGGATCGGGTGTAAAGAAAACAGGATTGTTGATACAAGGATCCAAACAAGGAGTGGCATTAATCACCACTGTTTGGCCACAACCAGCACCATCTATTACCGTAATTGTAAATACACCTGCTGTTGCAATAGAATAATTAATACCAACCCCAGCAGCGACTTGCCCCATCAGTACGGTATCGCCAGCCGCATCGGTCATTACATAATCGTATAAACTACCATTATAACTCGGCAAGCCCCCTGTAATAGAGAAAGAAATGATACAGTTATTTGGATTATAACTATCTGCAATAATTATTTCGGATAAGAAAACAAAGGCAGCTCCATTTTCGGCACTTGCACTTGGACACAAGAGGGTTCCCCAACCTGTGATGCTATCGGCCATTGGACTAACATAGTGTACTTGATTGAGCGAAATAGGGTTGTTGCCATCATTGACCCAGTAACGTGGACGTGCATAAACAGAATCTATAAAGGTGAAATTACCATTGATAATAGAATCTGGAATGTTCATGCTGTCTTGTACCACAAATCCAATATCCAAACAACCTGCAATGCTTGTAGTGGTATTGCCCAATGGATCGAGCATGACACTAGGATAAAGCGTATCATTATAACACACATACCCCGTATCTACCGACATAAAATTAAAGGTGTCATTGTTAACACTATACTGGGCATCTCCTGCATATACTTCAACCTCATTGATGTACTCAATAATATACTGCCCCTCATCGCCAGGGCTTCCACCATCGAGCTGGATGGCATAAAGAGTACCGGGTTCTAAACAACAAATACTAAAAATATCTCCATTAAAACCAGTTGTTCCACTAAAAATAGGCTGTATGGAGCTTGTGTTTTGTGTGCCATCTAGGGTATAAGTAGCAGGCTGCAAACCTCCATAACAAAGTGAATCTTGGAATAGGGGATAAATGGCATAATTTAGAGAATCTAAACCAATATAAGCACGCAATTTAACCTCAATAACTCCCGAGGGAGGCACTTCAAAATAATGCCAAACAGTTTGATCGGCTCTATTCGCTGCCAAAGGACTAGATACAGGCTCGCCCGCCAAGGTTTCGATACAAGCATTGGTATTGTCGCCTGCTACTGCCGAGAACGGAATGGTTTGATTGGCAGGTTTTACAGGTACTCTAAATAAGGTATCGGACAAGGCCAAGCACAAAATATCATTGGGTGGTGGGTTATTGGCAGGGTCGGAAACACTCGGATCATACACCCAAACTTCGGCCTCGTCGGCAGTAGTGGTAGAAGAAGGATCGACCATACCATAATAAGTATAGCCCGGCTCCAAACAACGTTCCATGATAATCGCTGTATTATTGGCACCACTACCCAATCCTCCACCATCTGCATCTGCAATTTGATTGAGATTAGAACAGAATAAATCACTTGGAAGCCCCGGTGCAAAACTTGGATCGGGAGCGTATAGGGCGGTATTTTCTACTTCATTAAACAAGGCATTGTCCAAATCAGCTTCAAAATAAATTCGGCCACTTGCAGCAGCCGTAAACTGTACCCACATACTTCCGTTTAGGGCGTTGCTGGTGGCTGGCACATAGTCATAAGCGCTAAATCTACCCGGAATCGTACCATTATAGGGTGAGCCGATTTCCTCATCGCTGGTTCTACTTCCTCCAAAGAAGGTGCCTCTTGAAAGCTGAGTAGAGAAGGGCTGACCATTGGCCTCTGTACGTACCGTAGCAGATTGTGCATCGGCGGTCACATCTGTTCCCTGACAAGGAATATCATGTGGCAGATAAGGATTTCCACCCAAATCATCAATACGCAAACTCACATAACCACGCTGGTTGCTATCATCTGTTGTAAGTTGTATATAGTATACTTCTCCAGCAATGAGCGCATGACCATCAGGCGTACCCGGAAAGGCATTGCCAATTGTAGAGAAATGTGCAGTCGCTTTGCCTGCCGTAAAAATAATGTCATCCCTCGAAATTCCTTGATAGGAGAGATAGTCAAATTTTGATTTGAGAGGATTGAGGGCAATAGGAAAACCCACCCAGTTGTTAAAACCATGTACACAACCAATACCGTCAGCAGCATGATACAGAATCAAATCCGTTCCAAAATCTGTTTCATTGAGGTCAGTTTCAATTCTAACCTGACCACTAGCTGGTGCTACAAAGTAAAACCAACCTGAGCCATGATTGGTAAAATCCCCTTCCCGTGGTTCACCGGGTTCTAAGGGATAATTGCCACACCATCCAAATTGTTGCAAAGGCCCACCTACAGTCAAGGGCAAGGCATCACAAATAAGTGGCTCTACTGGGGTGATAACCAGTGGTGTAACTTCTACCTCTAGGGTGATTCTGTAGGTTTGGTTACAACCACCTCCCGAACCAGTAGCGGTAAAGGTTTGAGGCGTACTTGTTCCAGAAGCAGGTACAGATAATACATTATTTCTAATACCTGTAGAACCGTCTCTACCAAAAACAGTAAAAGAAGAACCAAACAAGGGCTCATCGGCCTCATAAGCTCCCCAATCTAAATTAATAGCCGTTGGAATATCGCTTGCACAAACATATTCGTGGTCAAAGAAAAGACCATTTGCTGGATTGAACACCCCATTATTGGGGGTTGTTCGAGTAAAAGGGCCATTATTGCCAGTGACCAATGCAATATTGGCAACAGGGTTGGCAAATCCGCCAAATAATCCGCCCAAAGTACCACCAACCACAACAGGGTTATTGTTGGTGAGGGATAAGGTGTTGTCTGTAGCCACAAACTCCCACATGAAATCACTATTTCCAGTGAAAAAACCATCACAATCTTCATTATTAACGGCTTCTATAGACAAAACACGTACTTGGACTCGTGCTTGTGTCCAAGCTTGGTTGATACAGAGCCAAGTGAACAGCCAACAACACAAAAAGTATTGGTAAATGTTTTTAGACATAAGTATAGTTGATAATACTTCGTTTGTTTTTTTAGAAAAAACATTCAGAATAGGGATAAGCATCAATTGGTCAACAGGTAATATTTTACACTGTTATTGATAATCAGTTATATCTGGTTTCTGTTACGAAGTAGTGGTTGAAAGAATGTTAGAAATAGAAATGTAACACAACGTATAAAGAGTGGTATATTACTTTTTTAACTCTTTGATAGTAATTGTTACAGAATTTCTAAAATTAGAAAAAAATAGAGAGTTTGGAAGCCTTATCTATTAAATCTTTTCTTTTAACTCAACTATAGTTGATAAGGATGCAAGTAGAAGAGGGGGGAAATATGTGCTATTATATAGTCTAAAAACTACATAAATCTTGTTTATTAAACGTCCATTCAGGAGTTTGCAGTACATTTATTAAATCATTACTATACCAAGGCGATAAATCACTATTATTGGGATTGTTTAGTAAGTGAATGCTTTGAGCAGGCATGTAGCTTTGTGCCAACAAAAATAAACGCTCCCCCGTAGTAGGATGCTGTGCCACATCCATCACCAAAATGGCATGGCCCGGAAAACCACCTTGTATAAATACATCGCCCGGTTCAATAGAAGCTATTGCTTTTTTGTGCAATTCTTTACTTAAAGAGGCCGTTCCTGCATAATTGTAAACATTGGTGAGATAACGTTTAAATTGTGAATAAGAAGTATCAATTGTTTCCTTCGGAGCAGAAAAAGTGACCTTGCTTCCACTCACTTTAGGGCGCTTACCCTTGCTCCAATCCGAGAAACGAATGGTATGACCACTGGTATAATTAAAGTGAATGGCTTCATAATTTTTTTGTTGATACAAATATTCTGCTCGTAGACGCATTACCGCATCGGCACATTGTTGCAAATCGCGTTTTCCTATATCAATATTAAGCACTCTATGTGCTCCTGCTTGATAGGGCTTGCTCCTGCCATTGTAGAGCAAAACAGGGGTTCCTTGGGGATGCAAAGGAAGCTGTCGGAGCCAATGACCAAAAGAATTATTGGCCAATTCCAAACGCTGATAACCAATAGGTACAGGGATCTGTTGTGAGATAGAAGTAGCAGGGTCGTAAGTCTCTAACCAAGGAAAAGTAGGTAGTGGACTAGAAGCAACTATAGAGCGTGGTTGATTTAATGGGTTTTCTACTGTTGTAGCAACTACTTTTTTGCTGGTATCTTTTACACTATTAGTAGCAAGGGGCTTAGAAGCTACCAATTCAGAAGGCACTGTTGGCGGTTGGCAGGCAATCAATGTCCACACAACAGCCAGCAGTACTACTGAACCTATAATTTTAGGGAATAAACAAGGGTTTAGTTTCATTGGTATGGTAATAAGGTGAACGTTTATGATTGTTTCCAAGCATTGAGCGTCCAGTCATAGTCATAATAATCGGTAGAACACTCCTCCGAAATAGCCTCACTTCGATGTGCATTGATGAACTCAGTAATAGAAGGGAAAAAATCATCCTTATACCATTTAAAAATAGGAGAGAGTTCAATTGTACATTCCTGAGTATTAACTTTCAAGAATTCAGGATCATCCAAGGTGCTTTGACATTGGGTGTTTATTTGTTCGTTCAAATTGCCGGGCGTATAGGCATAGGATGGAATCGGAGGACAGCCCTTGGCCGCACACACCAATACAAAATGTAATCTGGGGTCTTTGTAGTTTTTGAAAATTATTTTGTACTCCAAGTGGTCTAAGGTTATCATAGAACCACCTACAAGGTACTTATCCCGCTTAAAAAACTTTTCGGTGTCTTGTACACGATCTATGGGATAATGCTGCAAAACAGCATGTATTACCAATAAGTTATAACAATTGATGAGATAAGCCTTGCGACGATACGTGTCTACTTCATCTACTTTTTGTCTGCCAATAAAATCAATCAATGGTTGTAGAGTGCTGGTATTAATTTTTAACTGTGCATACTTAATATTTCCGTCTACTGCATAAGTCTTGAAAAAATCGTTTGTTTGCTCAAAAAAATCTTCGAGTGTTTGAGGCGCATTGGCCTTGGACGAAGACGCACTACATAAAAGTAAACAAGCTATAAATGTTTTTAAAATAGTCATAACTACAAAAGATTTGGGGGTATAAGATTAACCGAGCGGTATCTTATACCATAAATTGGTTATAATGATGTAAAGATTATGCCTAACAACTAGAATTGTACCAATTGAGTATTTTAATATTGAAATGAAAATATTAATGTCACAATGTGCTATTTTTAGTTGTTTTTACAGTAAAAGTTTGGCTTACAGGTGCTGTTATGGCTCTGCCCTCTGCATTGTTTAAGGTCAATGTAATTTGATGCGTACCTTCTGTAAGCCCTGTTAAGTAATACGGCTGCCATTTATCCAACCGAATTGCCGCTTGCTGATTAATAACCATATTGACATAATTACCCTGCTCCTCCAATTGTGTGCCATACAATACAAAATCCAACAAAATAGAGTCAGATTCATTGATTTTGTGTGTTCCAATCGGAACATTGTACAACAAAGCAATTTGTTCAACCGGCTTACTCTTGGCAAGCAAACCGTTCCGAATTTCGATTTGCCTGCCCATAATAGCATTGGGTGTTTTGATGGATTCGTAGTACGAATCGGCCAAAAAAGCAAACAAATCATACTGTCCATCAGCTAGTGGATATTCAAAAATATTTTCATTGCTCAATTGGTGTTGTTGATTGTTGGCAGAGACATGCAAATGCAAGCCTTTACTGCTTCTAGTCATTGGTCTTGAAGCAATTGCAGCGACTTGTCCCCCTAAACGTATATTCTGGGGATTGAACATCATTTTTCCTTGGCTATAGGTGTAATTTTGTAGCGAAACCTTGTTGTACAATTCGGGGTTTGCCCTAGGTACACAGGGGTGTACTTCCACTTCAGAAACAGGTGGATTATCAGAGGCACAGGAAGTAAAAAAATAGCTTATAGAAGCTAAACAAACAACTAAAACAAGTAAACGATAAATTGAAGTCATGATCTTTATTCATTTTATTATATCTAATAAATGGAATGTTTTGATGCAATTTTGGGCTGCTGTAGAACATACTTGTATATAAAAGTTATTAAAAGACAGAAAAGTATTGTTTTTAGAACACTTATAATTGTTAAAGTCTCGAAACAGCGTGATTTGTTAAGAATTACTTAACGCAATATGTAGTATTGTCCTCTAAATTAGTTATTTTGCGCTCAAAGTTCTACTTTGGTGAAGTATATATATGTACTTTCTACCCCAATCAAGACAAGGAATTTAAAGCATAAAATTATAATTTATTTTAGAGGGTATTTTGGATTATTAATAAAGATTTGCCCTGCAAAATAGTCTAGTTTTTTTAGAAAAACGGGTGCTTTTAGACCTGAAAATAACTTAGTTGGAGATAATTTTTAAAACTAAAATGTAAGTTTGTTTACTTTCAGCTTACAAAAACTGTATATTTCGCCAAAGTTATTTATAGCGGTATAAATCTCATTATAGAATTCATTTACGGTATTCGTACTCAAAACTCCTCTTACATGA
>CAYULH010000039.1:14066-26805 GCA_964445645.1 uncultured Aureispira sp.
TTAACACTTCTGAATTTTGGAAAGAAAAAGCTTGAATAATAATCATGATAATTATATTATTTATAGTAGGTTTTTGTACATCCAGCAGTCAAGCACAAGACATCCATTATTCGATGTTCGACATGGCTCCCCTTGAACTAAACCCTGCTTATACAGGGTATTATGCTGGATCGTTTAGATTAGGAGGGCTTTACAGAACCCAGTGGGCTGGCTTGTCTATTTCACAACCTCCTTCATTGAATAATAGTTCTGGACAGTTTTCTGGTTATCAAACACCATCAGCTTATGTTGATATTCCTTTTGGTATTCCTAGAGAGAAAGGAAAAGCAATGAAAAGTTGGGCTGGTGTGGGTGTATCTTTTTACTATGATGTAGTAGGAAGCCTATCTAATTTAGCAGCTAGTTTATCATTGGCCTATCACTTAGGTTTGGGACCAAAAGGAAATACTATCATCTCATTTGCAGCACAAGGCGGTATTTTACAGCGCAGATTAGATGGTAACTTTACATTTGAAGATCAACTAGTGGCAGGTGCTCCTACAACCTCAGATCCTATTTTTATGGGTGGTTCATTAACCAAAACACTACCTGATTTCTCTGGAGGATTGATGGTGAGCCATCGTGGTCGTCGTTTTGGTTTGGAGGCTGGAGCTTCTTTAAATCACTTTACCAATCCTAATTATAGTTTTGTGACACCCAATACCAATGAAGATGGTGAAGCCCGTTTGCCAATGACATTGATTGCTCACCTAAACTTTAGAGTAGCGATAAGCAAACAAGGAAAAGTGTTCTTGAAACCTATGTTCTTCTTCCAAAACTTATTGGCAACAGAAGGCACACCTGCAGGTGTTGGAGCTTATGACTTGAATGGACAATTATTGTTGGGGGTTCACTTCAATGACTTAAAAGATATTACCTTGTATGTGGGAGGTGGCTACCGTGCTAGTGGAGATGCTATTGCTCGGGTAGGATTAGATATCAAAGGGTTGAAATTTGGATTTGCTTATGATATTAATGTAAACAATCAAGGATTAAATTATCGGGTATTCAATAACAACAACAATAGAGCAATGGCTTTTGAACTAGGTTTGTCCTACATTGCCAAGTTGTACAAGGTTATTGATCCACCACCATTGGTTGTTTGTCCTCGTTTCTAACAACCTTCAAATATTGGGTTAGAAATTAGTATAGGCTAATTTCTAACCTTGTTTATTATTTATATTCTAGGGGTGGTTGTGTTCTGATGTTTGTAAACATCACCTCCAGGCAAAACCACATCAAACTAGATTAACAATCCAACACTTAATCTAAACTTATTTCGAGTAATGAAAATAATAAATCTATTTCTCTTAGTTGTTCTGTCGTGTTTGGCACAAACTGCTTTTGCACAGCCTGTCGGGAACAACCCTACTCCAGAGATGAAAGAAAGTATTGCCGATGGAGAGCAAGAGCAAAATAATAGTGAATCGGCCTTGGAGTGGTATATGAATGCCTATGAGGACAATCCAGATGATGGCAATCTTGTTTACAAAATTGCTACCACACACGAAGCACTTAGAGATTATCCCAATGCTGCTGTATGGTATGAGAAGCTCATTGCTATGGATATGAAAGATGATTTCCCATTGAGCCGTTACCAACATGCCAATGCCATGAAAATGATGGCCAATTATGCGGATGCCATCACGGAGTTTGAAGCATTCTTAAATGCTTATCCAGATGATGCCCCCAAAGCAGATTACTACAAGGCTATGGCACGCATTCAAATAGAAGGGGCAAAAATGGCACAAACCAAGACAGAACCAGAAGAAGAACTGATGATAGAAAATGCTGGGAGCATCAACTCCGCCTCTACAGAAGGTGGCGCATTTCCCCTTGGTCGTGAAAAAATTCTTTATACTTCCTTGAATGCTGACGAGAAAATCGAGGCCGATGACCAAGGCGATTATGAACGTGCCAAAATCTTCATGGCCGAAGCAGAATCAGATACAAGCTGGAAAGAACCAACGCCATACAACACTGCCGTATTAGAAAAGGAAGGTACACACGTGGTACAACCTGTTATTAACCAAGCGCGCACCAAATTCTATTTTGTACGGGCAGAATTGGTTGGAAACGCCTTGGACAATGCCCGTATTTATGTGGCCGATTACAATGATGCAGATGGCGCAGTAAGCAATCCTAAAATGTTGGATTTCAATTCTAGTGCTTACTCTTGCAAGCACCCTGCACTAGCCACTTGGGATGGCAGAGATTATTTGTTGTTTACTTCTAATATGGAAGGCGGCAAAGGCGGTTATGATATTTGGTATGCCGAATTGAATGCCGATGGTACAACCAAAGAGCCTTTAAACTTAGAAACAGTAAATACTATTGGAGATGAGGTAACACCTTTCTTTGATGAGCGTAATAATAGCTTGTATTTTAGTACAGATGGCCGCCCTGGTTATGGCGGATGGGATATTTTTGAAACCAAGCGCAATAGTGACGCAACTATGGGCGAAATCAAAAACATGGGCCCTGGGTTCAATACTAGCGTAGATGATTTTCACTTTATTGTAAACAAGGAAGGAAATGACGATTGTTATGCTTACTTGTTGTCGAACCGTACTGGAACCAAATCTGTAAAAGAAAGCTCTACTTGCTGTGATGATATTTTTAAGGTAATTATGCCTGAGCGTTGTGATATTGTTATTGAAGTAGCTGTAACAGAGAAAGAAAGTGGGGAACCACTAGTGGGGACTACTGTTCAGATGATTGATAAAGAAACTGGTGAAGTAGTAGACGAGCAAACCAATACAGAGGGGAATGATTTCAACTTTAGTGGCGAAATGGGCAAAGAATATGACCTCGTAGCGCTCAAAGATGGTGAAGAAGGTGGTAGAGAATCGGTAGATGTTCGCAAAAAAACATTAGTAGACGATGGACAGGATATTACTAGACCAATGACTATCCAACAAGTAGTACCTGTAGAAGAGCAAGGTTTGATTGTTCAAGTATTTAACAAAAGAACCAACGAACCACTAGAAGGCGTTACGGTAGTGGTTTATGATGCCGCTACGGGTAGTGCCTTAGAAACCAAAGCAGCAGAAGGAACAAGTAGCGAATTTGCCTTTGGCGTACCAAGAAGCAAAGACTATAAGATATTTGCCAATCGTGATGGCTTTATAGCTGATACCCGTTTGGCTACCAAAGAAGAATTGGGCAATGTACAAAAAATGTACTTGACCCCTCCACCAGTATTCTACAATGTATATTTTGACTTTGATAAGTCCAATATACGTCAAGGTGCTGCCGATACCCTCGATATGGTTTATCGCACACTAGAAGAGAACAAAGAAATGGTTGTGGAAGTGCGTGGTCACACCGATGCCAAAGGTAGCAATGAATACAACATCAAATTATCGGACAAACGTGCGGATGCTGCTATTGCTTACTTGGCCAAGAAAGGAGTAGAAGCAAGCCGTTTACAGCCCAAAGCATTGGGTGAAGGAGAGCCTGCTGCCGACAACGAAAAGCCTAATGGGGAGGATAATCCCGATGGTCGTGCGCTTAACCGTCGTGTAGAATTCAAAATTGTTAACGGAACTTTAGGCTACCAAGAAATTAACAAAGAAAAGCAAGAATTAGCTGCTACACCTGTTACTACCAATACCGTAAGCACCAAAGTAGGCGCTTCTACACCTTCTGCGGCTGCCAAAACTACCTTGGGATTTGATAATCCAGTAATGAAAATTGGCCCAGTTAAATTTGGTGAAACTAAGGAATACACTATTGAATTTACCAATACAGGTGAGCATGACTTCAAAATCTTCCACTTAGAAGGTGGTTGTATCTGTACAACTCCTGTAGATTGGACAAGAGGTACTGTAAAACCGGGTGAAAAAGGATTTATCAAATTTAAGTTTGATTCTTCCAAAGCCGAAGTAGATCCTGCTTATGCCTCTAGTTTGAATATCTATGGCAATGTGCCAGATGATATGATCTTGTATGATATTGAAGCTAACGTAACTAAGTAATATCCATAGACGTTTTACAAAAAACGTTTAGATAAACGAATACCAAGAAAACCATTCTGATGCTACATCAGAATGGTTTTTTTATACAACTTACTCTTAGAACCATTATATTTGACCCGCCAACCACTTCTAACCGATTGTACGACTATGAAACCTGCCACCAATTCGCCCTCCTTTTCTCTTTTTGAACTCAATGAACACCTCAAACGAGTGATTGCATTTAATATGCGAGAAACACTTTGGGTGCGTTGCGAAATTGCAGATGTAGGAAGCAGCAAGGGCAGTGTGTATTTATCCTTGGTAGAACGCAATGACTTCAAAGTATCTGCTAGGGCAGAGGCGGTTATTTGGGGAAGAGTAGTAGACGAATTGCAACAAAGAATTGGAGATTCACTCTGGTCTATTTTGCAAGCTGGACGGCAAATTTTAGCCTTGGTGCAGGTAGAATTTCATGAATATTTTGGAATGAAATTGTCTATCAAGGATATTGACCCAAGTGTTACGATTGGACAATTGGAACTGCAACGCGCCCAAACCCTAAAAAAACTAACCGAAGAACAATTTACGACCCTCAATGCACAGGTGCCGACTAGAGCAGCTTGGCAACGGGTGGCTGTCATCTCTTCGGCTACAGCCGCAGGATTGCAAGATTTCTTGCAGCAATTGCAAGAAAATGCCTATGGCTATCGCTTTGAGTATGAATTGTTTCATGCAGTTGTGCAGGGTGTAAATGTAGGCAAGGAAGTTAGTGCCGCCTTAGCAAAAATTGAAGCACGACAGGCGGAATTTGATTGCGTGGTGATTGTTCGGGGAGGGGGCGCACGCTTGGATTTGATGGGGTTTGACCAGTACGATTTGTGTGTGGCTATTGCTACTTGCGAATTGCCTGTGCTGACGGGAATTGGGCACGATATTGACGAAACCTTAGCCGATTTGGTGGCCTATACCAGCCTCAAAACCCCAACCGCCGTAGCCGAATACCTCGTGCAACGCCTGATGAATTATGAGCAAGCTATATTGCAGTATGCAGAGTCCATTCAGCAACAAGCATTAACACAAATACAAGAACAACAACGCCTGTTGGAGCGTTTGCAAGAACGGCTGGCTTCCTTGGCTACGCATCAAATAGAGCGTGCCGAACAAGAATTGTTGCAATTGGAAGAGCGTTTGCGCTTGCTCAATCCACAGCATATTTTGGCAAGGGGATTTGCGGCCGTGGCTCGTTTGGACGGCAGCCCTGTTACCAGTGTGCGAGAGCTGCAAGCTGGACAAAGTTATAATTTGCATTTGGCTGATGGGCAAATTACGATTACTATTCCTGATACAACTTCTTAAATTAAACACCTAAAAAAGTATTATATTACCAATTCTGAAAAAAAGATTGATTTCAATGTAATTAAAATGAAAATTATGAATACAGACCTAATAAAGCTATACAAGCAATTGGACAATATGAACCAAACGCCTGAGGTGGAACAAATACGCAACCAAATTCAAGAAACGCTTTATCAAGATTTACGCTCACATCTTTTGCAGCTCACTGCAATAGGCCGAGTGATTGGCTATGACGAATTACAGAAAGAGTTAGAAAAGGCCATTCATCTTATTGGGCTACAAAAAGACATGCGTTAAGTGGTAGACAAGTGGTATACAGTTGTCTTTATGGATTAAAATAGGAAGAACTTAAACGAATGAATTTAATAGAAAAAGGAATAGAAGAAGGGTTAATTAGTTTTGGCGAAGAGAGGAAATACATCACTTATCTTCATCAAGGAAAAAAGCGAAATTACAGCAATCCTGAAGAAAAAGTACAAGCAGAAACATTCCTAAAACTGGTTTTTACGTATGGCTATCAGCCTGAAAGAATACAGCAGTTTGTCTCCGTCAAAGATGGTTCTACTTCTAAGGAAGTGGATATTATTGTTTATAATGATAAGGAATGTACAGAACCGCATATTGTGGTAGAATGCAAAAAGGAAGAAGTTTCTGAAATGGAATTTGAGGAGGCTGTCAAACAGGGCTTTTCTTATGCCAATTTTATAGCAGGAACAATAAAATTCATCTGGGTAACTTCCAAAATCAAAAATGAATACTTTCTCTTTGACAAAGAACGTAATATAAGACAATCTATTCCTGATGTACCCAAATTTGGCGTGCAAGAAATTCAGAAATATAAGTTTGCAAAAGGCGGAAAAAGCCCTGATGAAGACGCTGGTACCAATGAAATCAAACAAAAGTATTTTGAATTGATAACGGTTGCGGAAGATGACTTGACCAAAAGATTCAAGCAAGCGCATAATTCAATTTGGGCTGGCGGCCAATACAATCCCTCAGAGGCATTTGATGAATTGGATAAATTGATTTTTTGCAAGATTTGGGATGAAAAGAAACCAAGAAAGAAAGGCCAACCTTACGACTTTCAAATTTTTAATGAGCCTATTCCCAAAAAGGCGACCAAAGAAGAAATTGAAGCCATTGAGCAGAAAATAACCGATGAGCTGTTCAAACGCATTAATAAATTATATAACGAGGGCAAAAAGAAAGATCCTGAAGTATTTAAAGATAATGTTCGCCTTTCGGCCGAGAAAGTAAGAACTGTGGTCACTTATTTGGAGGAGGTGAACCTGAATGCCACTGACTTGGACAGCAAAGGACGGGCTTTTGAAACTTTTATGGGTTCGTATTTTAGGGGTGATTTTGGGCAATACTTTACCCCTCGAAATATCGTGGAGTTTATAGTAGATGTGTTGCCTATTAGCAATGAGGATAGAGTCCTTGATACTTCTTGTGGAAGTGGTGGTTTTTTGTTGTATGCCTTGGATAAGGTGAGAAGGCAAGCCGATGAGTATTATGACAAAAACACAGTTGAACACTACAAGTATTGGCATGACTTTGCCGAGAAAAATTTGTTTGGTATTGAAATCAATGAGCAAATTGCCAGAACGGCCAAAATGAATATGATTATTCACGATGACGGGCATACCAATGTGATTGCTACCGATGGCTTGCTAAAATCTGAAACAATTATTGAAAAAACCAAAAATAGAGGGTTTAAGTACAATAGTTTTGATTTTATTATTACCAATCCGCCTTTTGGTTCATCTATAAAACAAACTGAGAAAGCCTATTTGCACCAATACCGACTCGGCAATAAAGATACCTCTTGGCTCGACCTCAAAAATTCGGCTATAAGAAAAGGGCGAAGCAACCAAAGTACCGAAGTCTTATTTATTGAGCAATGTTACAATTTTCTCAAAGAGGGGGCTTACCTCGCTGTGGTAATTCCTGATGGCATTCTGACCAATAGCAGCCTGCAAGAGGTGCGGGACCAAATAGAGGAATGGTATAGAATTGTGGCCGTTATATCCATGCCTCAAACCGCCTTTCAGCATACAGGGGCTGGGGTCAAAAGCTCGGTGCTGTTTCTGAGAAAATGGAGCCAACAACAAACAGAAAAGATAGACAACCAAAAACGCAGCTTACAGGAAAAAATCAAAAAAGATAATGCTTATTCCAAGAAGGTAAAAGCGATAGAAACCGCCAAGAAAACAACCCTAAAAGAACACAAGGGCTTTGTGAATACCACCACCGAAACCGACAAAAAGGCCATTGCCAAAACAGCGGCGTTCAAAGAATGGAAAAGCGAAACTTCTGCACAGTTTACCCAACAAATCAATGACATCAAAGAGGAATTGATGGATTTGTACCTGCAAGAAAAACGAAATACGATTGTCAATTATCCCATTTTTATGGCTATTGCCGAGAATATTGGCTATGATGCTACGGGAAGAGAGACGGGAAATAATGAATTGAAAATGATCGGTAAAGAACTTAGCCGTTTTATTGCTCACATTAATGAAAATGAGGCGATATGAAGGAGTTTAGATTATCTGAGGGGATAAACGAAGAAAAGGTTTTCTTATTAAATTACTCAGAAATTGAAGGAAGGTTTGACCCGTATTTTAATTACCACTCAAAAAATATAAATCTTGAATCCAGATTCCCCTCCAAGCCACTGTATAAATTGTCTAAGCCATTTTCAGGAGGCACACCTTCAAAGGACAAGCCTGAATATTGGAATGGCTCTATTCCTTGGGTATCTTCTAAGGATATGAAAAATCTTTACTTAACAAGTTATTCAGATACAATAACAGAAAAAGGTTTAAAGAATTCTTCCGCAAAGTTGGTACCTTCAAATTCAATAATAATAGTAGTTAGGAGTGGAATATTGGTACACACTTTGCCAATCAGTATAACTACTTTTCCTGTAACAATTAATCAAGATTTAAAAGCATTTGTAGTTGATGACAAAGATTTATTGCCTGAATATCTGGGAATGTATTTTTATGTTTTAGGGAAAAAAATACTTCCATTAGTAAAAAAACATAGCACAACAGTTCAAAGTATTAATAGTGAACAGTTTTCTAAATTAGAGATACCAATTCCTCCAAAAAATGTTCAACAGTTAATAATTGATAAAATCAATAAAAGTATTATCAACAAACAAAACAAACTAACCCAAGCCCAAACCCTCCTCAACAGCATAGACGACTACCTTCTAAAAGAATTAGGCATTACCTTGCCAAAGCAAGACAATAGCCTTGAAAGTAGAATGTTTATTACTGATTTTAGTAAGGTTGGTGGGGGGCGGTTTGACCCAAAACTTTATGACAACAATACTCAAGGATTGATTGAAGCTATTAATGAAGGAAGATATAAAAAGGTTGCTTTAAAAGATCTAGTAACTCATAGTGCAGCAGGAGATTGGGGGAAAGATGAAAAATTGAATTTGCCAGAAGAAGATTACCAAAAGTGTTTGGTAATTCGAGCAACAGAATTTAATAACATTTACAATTTGAATATCGAAGGAAAGAGAGCAAGGTATAGACAGATAAAAAGAGAAAAGTTACAAAAACTAGATATACAACCGAATGACTTTTTAGTAGAAAAGTCAGGAGGAAGCCCAGATCAGCCAGTAGGAAGAATTGCACTTTTAAGAGAAGAATATTTTGAACAAGACGAATTGTGTTATAGTAATTTTATACACAAATTTAGAATTGACACAGAAAAAGTTGACCCAGAGTACCTATTTGCGTTTCTCAAGACAATGCACCATATAAAAGTGACAGAAGCAATGCAAAGTCAAACAAATGGAATTAGAAATCTGATTATGAGAGCGTATTTTTCACAGGCTATTGTGTTACCGAGCATTGATAAACAAAAAGAAATTGCGAATAAAATTCAAGCACTTAGAAGCACTGCCCAACAACTACAACAACAAGCAGCAGCAGCACTAGAAGCGGCCAAGCAAGAAGTAGAAAAAATGATATTGGGGGAATAATTCAAACAGCTATTCATTATGGAAATTCAATTATACGGCATTCGACATCACGGCCCTGGTTCTTCCAAGAGTTTGCTCAAAGCCTTAGAACGCTTTCGGCCTGATATTATATTAGTGGAAGCCCCCGATGAATTGGAACCATTGTTGGCTCATGTCTGTGATGAGGGCTTGGAGCCACCTGTGGCAGCACTCATTTATAACCCAAAAGCACTGCAACAGGCTGTTTATTATCCCTTTACTAATTTCTCGCCCGAGTGGCAAGCCTTTCGTTGGGCACAGCAGCAGCAAGTGCCTGTGTGGGCGATGGATTTGCCCCAGTCCTTGCGTTTGGGCTTGGAGCAAGACCCCGAACGCCTAAGCGCTCTACAAACAGCCGACAAAGCAGATGCGTTGACCTTGGACATAGCCCGAGATCCTTTGGGCTATTTGGCGCGTTTGGCAGGTTATAGTGATAGTGAGCGTTGGTGGGAGGTGTATTTTGAGCAGGGGATAGGCGATGAGGAGGTGTTTGGGGTGATTGTGGAATTGATGCAGGGTTTGCGTGCGGAAGTGGGAACGATTGGGCAGGCCGATAACTTGATTAGAGAGGCGTATATGCGTAAAATTATGCGTAAGGCCATCAAAAATAAATACGAACGTATTGCGGTGGTTTGCGGTGCTTGGCACACCCCAGCCCTCACCGATTTGAGTGCTTACAAAGTCAAGGAGGACAATGCTTTATTAAAAGGTATTACTAAAATAAAAACCAAGGCGACTTGGATTCCTTGGACTTATGAGCGCATTGCCACCAATAGCGGTTATGGGGCAGGGGTGTTGTCGCCTGCTTGGTATGCCTTGTTGTTTGAGAATTATGAACAAGCTACGGTGCGTTGGATGACCAAGGTTTCGCAATTGTTTCAGAAAGAGGATTTGGAGAGCAGTGCTGCCCATGCTATTGAGGGCGTGCGTTTGGCCGAAACATTGGCAACGCTTAGAGGGTTGCAAATGCCGGGAATAGATGAGTTGACCGAAGCGGTGCAGACTATTTTTTCTAATGGCTACAGCAGCCAATTGGACTTGGTGCGCCAGCAGTTGATTGTGGGGGATTTGATGGGGCAAGTGCCTGATACTATTCCTATTATTCCTTTGCAACAAGATTTGGAAAACAATATCAAGGTATTAAAACTCAAAAAATACCGAACGGCCGAAACTATTTGGCTCAAAGCCACTGCCAACAAACCACAGGGCGGCTTGGATTTGCGACAAGCACACGATTTGAAGCAAAGCCAATTTTTGCATCGTTTATCGTTGATTAATATTCCTTGGGGAAGTTTGGGGCCTAGTTTGGGCCGAGAGTTGAGCACCAAGAATGAGTATTGGCAATTGAAGTGGCGGCCAGAATTTGCCTTGCGGATTATTGAAGCAGGGATGTGGGGCAATACGGTAGAGCAGGCGGCTAGTACCTTGGTACAAAAAAAAGCAAGCAGCACCGAGCATTTGCAGGAACTGACGGCATTGTTGGAACAAGTGATACACGCCAATTTGCCACAAGCCTTGGAGGTATTGGTCAAAGCCTTGGAGCATAAGGCGGCGGTGACCAAAGATATTCAACACTTGATGCAGGCTTTGCCGCCATTGGTGCGGGTGCAGCGGTATGGAGATGTTCGCAACACGGCTACGGCTACCATTGAGTTGTTGCTCAAGAATATGCTGCCCCGAATTTGTATTGGTTTGCCTATGATTGCCAATAACTTGGAAGAGCAAGCTAGTCTTGCCCTGTTTGAGCAGGTGTTGTCGGTCAATAGAGCATTGTTATTGTTGGACAATCCCGATTATTTGTACGACTGGCAACGTGCCTTGGCGCAGTTGGTAGAGTGGGAGTTGGTGGCCCCGAATTTGCGAGGGATAGCGGTGCGTTTGTTGTTGGATAGTCAGGAGTTGGAGGTGCAACAGGCGGCTGATTATTTGGCTTATGCCCTTTCGCAAAGTACCGATAATGACACGGCTAGTCGTTGGTTAGAGGGCTTTTTGCATGGGAGTGGTTTGTTGTTGTTGCACAATCCCGATTTGTGGCAATTGATAGATGCGTGGCTTGGGCAGTTGAATCATCACGATTTTCAACAATTGTTGCCTGCTTTGCGGCGAACGTTTTCGGCTTTTGCAGCGGCCGAACGCCAAAAAATGTTGCAATTGGCCCGCAATGGCGTGGTCAAGCCCACGGCTGTGTTTCAGAATGATTGGGATGAGGCACGGGTGGCGACTGTTCGGCCTTTGTTGCAGTTGATTTTTGGTGAGTAGGAGTAGGCAGGGCTGTTAAGTTCTAATTATTGATGATGCAAATTGTAAACCCCGAAGGGCAATATTGCTAATTGATACACTGTATCAATTAGTAATATTGTTATAGCTTTGTTTGCAAAGCTTATTTTTGAATCCTGAAAGGCAGGGCTGTTAAGTTCTAAATTTAGATTATTGTTAACGCTACGTTTAGGAATCCCGAAGGGATGAAATGATTGTAGCTTTGTAAACAAAGCGTGTTTTTGAACCCTGAAAGGGTGCTATTATCGTCTTGTAGGGGTAATAATGCCACCCTTTCAGGGTTGAATTCGTATTATTTATGTTATTACTAGAATAATATCACCCCTTCGGGGTTTTTCTAGCAACATTCATATTAGTTTTTTTTAGAACTTAACAGCCCTGCCCTTCGGGATTTAAAGGCATTTTCCAGCATTTAATAGTCCTAACTAGTAGTTTCATTGGGGGCTGTTTCTGGCTCTGGTTCGGGATCTAGTTCGGCCTGCAAACGGCGATAAAAGAGCAGGGCTAGAAAAACGCCTATACTAATAGCAGAATCGGCAATATTAAAAATAGGACGAAAGAACAGCAAGTAATTACCACCTACAAAGGGCATCCACTCGGGCCAAGAACCTTCATAAAGTGGAAAGTAGAGCATGTCAACCACTTCGCCAAACAGTACTGGTGCGTAACCGCCTTCTTCGGGCATAAAACTAGCTACTCGGGGCGCATGAAAACTGCCACTGTCCGAAAAAATGACCCCATAAAAAACGGAATCTATAATATTGCCCAAGGCACCAGCAAAAATAAAGGAAATACAGGTGAGTAGCAGATAACTGGAATTTTTACGAACCAGACGTACTATAAAATACCCCATCGCCGAAACAATTATAATTCGGAAAACACTCAAGAATAGTTTTCCCCAGTCGCCCCCTAGTTCCATCCCAAAAGCCATTCCTCGATTTTCGGTAAACCGAATTTGAAACCATTCTATAATCTTCTTGTGAATTCATGGCGTAGTGTTTCAAACACACGCCGATGTCTTCGCTTTTAGCGCCTTTTATGAATCCTTCCGCCATTTTGATGGTGACATAAGGATCTTCCGAGA
>CAYULH010000039.1:26815-39799 GCA_964445645.1 uncultured Aureispira sp.
TCTAAACCAAAAACCTTAAAGGCATCGCCCAAGGGCATATTGAGTTTGACCCAGATTTTGAGGGTTTGATCGAATAAAAGCAGTACGAATATGAGTAGAAAAACAAAGTGTGATTTCTTCACGTTTCAGATGGAATTTTTAAAACTAAGTTAGCGGTTATTTGCTGATGGATAGATGTTGATTGGGTAGATTCTCTTCCTTTTCAGCATCGTTTTTAATGTTGTTTTGTGTATCTTCTTGATTGAAGAAGTGTTTGTAAAATACAAATATAATTGCAGTGCCAATAAAAACGGCAGCATCAGCGATATTAAAAATAAACTCAAAAAAACGGAGTGGGTGGCCACCCCAAATAGGAAACCATTCTGGAAAAGTAGTATCAATAAGTGGAAAATAAAACATGTCTACAACTTGTCCGTAAAGCATGGGGGCATAGCCATTGCCATCGGGCATAAACGAAGCCACTTCTAATGGGGTGCTGGCAGAGAAAAAGACCCCATAAAAAACGGAATCCAATATATTGCCTATTGCGCCTGCAAAAATTAGGGTAATACTTGTAATAACAATATAAGAAGCTTGTTGGCGTACCAATCTAAACAGCATGACCCCAATAAATGAAATGGCTACAATTCTAAAAATACTCAAGGCCAGCTTACCATACGCACCGCCCCACTCAATTCCAAAGGCCATTCCGGGGTTCTCAATAAAATGAATGTGAAACCAGTCTAGACCCAATACCGGAAAATAATCATCCAAGGGCATGTTGAGCTTTACCCAGATTTTTAGGGCTTGGTCTAGGAAAAGAACCATGAAAATGAGCAGTAAAGTGTACGTTGATTTTTTCAAAACAATAGTATTGTTAATTATATTGAAAAGTAATATTGCGAAAGGGTTTAATACTGTTATAAAACGATAAAAAATACTATATTACTTACTTAATACAAGATTGTTTTTGGCTAAATTATCCCTGCAAAGGAATAAAAAATATGAATTTTGTTGGTGATTTTTTGTTCACTAGACTTAGAATTTGGTATATTAAACTATACAAAATTAGATTTCTAGCTATGCCTTAATTCTATTTTTTAATGCTTCTTAGCCCAACAATAAGGGTCAAAATTACTAAAGAATTGGGACTATTACGATTAACCTCTTCTTAATTTAAGCAAACAATGTAAATTAATTAATCAAAAAAGCATAGATAAAAAGCTTGTTGGTATAAGCAAGCAAAATTCTGTTGGGACCACCTTTTGAACGTTTTCAAAAATAGATTATCACAATTGGCAATAAAATTTTACTAAAATTGTTGGTTTGGATAACAAATATTCTATCTTTAGAGGGAATTACAAGAAGTACAAAAATGGAGTAAATAAAACTAATTTACTATTTTTGATTTAAACCTTTGAAGGTCAATTACTGTTTCCCTGATACACAAGTATCCATTATGAGTTTATTAGATGACAAAAATAAAATAGTTGATTCCCCTGCGAAAGTAGAAGGAAAGACAACGGGCAAGCGTGTTACTGAATTTAAGAGTAACCGCCTATTTTTTATTTTAGGAGGATTCTTTTTGGCTAATGCTTTTATTGCAGAATTTATAGGGGTTAAGATTTTTGCATTAGAAGATACTTTACAAATGGATCCTCTTGGATTGGACCCCATGGGCGGAACAGGGCCTTTGAACTTTACAGCAGGTGTATTGTTGTGGCCTGTGGTTTTTATCATCACAGATGTTATCAATGATTATTTTGGTGTCAGTGGGGTTAAATTCCTGTCTTATCTTACAGCAGGACTCATTGCTTATGCTTTTGTAATGGTCTTTTTTGCTATAGGATTGGCACCAGCTGCTTGGTGGGACACGGCTTATCAGGCCAAGGGAGTGCCCAAGATGCAGGCGGCTTTCTCTAGTGTATTTGGGCAGGGTATGTGGATTATTGTGGGTTCGCTCATTGCCTTTTTGGTGGGGCAAGTTGTTGATGCGCTGCTATTTAGACGTATAAAAGTTATTACAGGCTCAAAAAATATATGGGTACGTGCTACGGTATCTACCCTTGTTTCTCAACTGATTGATAGCTACTTGGTGCTGTATATTGCTTTTGTAATTGGGGCCGATTGGACCATGCAGCAGTTGTTCTCTATAGGAACAGCCAATTATATCTACAAAGTAGGCGTAGCTATTCTATTCATTCCTCTATTGTATCTTATTCATCGTGGCATTCAGGCTTACTTGGGCGAAGAGGTGGCAACAGAATTAAAGGAATTGGCACTCGATAAGAATTAAACTACACAATACCTTCTATCCAATGCAACAGCTCGTTTTTGCTACAGGTAATGCCAACAAAGTTAAAGAGATTCAACAAGTAATGGGCGAGGCTTACCAATTCTTATCGCTCAAGGACATTGGCTGCACCGAGGAAATCCCCGAAACCACAGGAACTATCAAAGGCAATGCCATCCAAAAGGCACAGTATGTCTACGATAAGTATGGCTACAATTGCTTTGCAGAAGATACAGGATTATTGGTTGATGCTTTGGACGGCGCGCCGGGCGTAGACAGTGCTTTTTATGCGGGTTTACCTAGAAGTTCGGATGCCAATATCAATCGTCTACTGAGCGAATTGGAAGGAAAAGACAGCCGAAAAGCCCATTTCAAAACCATTATTGCTCTTATTTTGGATGGAAAAGTGCAAACTTTTGAGGGCATTGTACACGGCCAAATCCTGACCGAACGCCAAGGTGTGGATGGATTTGGATATGATCCCATTTTTCAGCCAGAGGGAGCAGAGCGCAGTTTTGCACAAATGAGCCCAGAAGAAAAAGGAGCTATCTCGCATCGTGGCCGTGCCACCGTAAAGCTACAAGAATTTTTGCGCCAGCTCTAAGCCCCGTCCAACTACTGAAAACCAATCGTATTCTTATCCAATACCCCCGTTCCAAACAGGGCAAAGTCATATTTGACAGGATCATTGGCATCCAATTCTCTCAAACGTGCTGTTAGTTCCAGCACCGTTTTCCAGTCGCGCTGCTTGCGCTCAATCAATCCCAATTGCCTTCCTACACGTTCCACATGCACATCCAAAGGCATCAACAATTGATTGGGTTTTATCTGCTGCCAAAGCCCAAAATCTACGCCCTTATCATCTTGGCGCACCATCCACCTCAAAAACATACAAAGCCGTTTACAAGTCGATTTTCGGGCAGGGGTGGCAATGTGTTTGCGTGTTCGGTGAGGGGCATCGGGCAAGCTAAAAAACAATTCGTGAAAACCAATTAGGGCATTTTCTATGGTCGAATCTGTTGGTTTTAAGTGTTGGCTAAAAGCCGTTTCTAGCGAGTGATTATTTTGGTAATACTGCTGCAAAAATTCCAAAAAATAAAGCGCATCTATAGGCTGAAAGGTGCGGTGCTTAAATTGCTCAAAACGCGCCCGATCTTGCTCCTTATGGTTTTTGATAAAGTCATAAGGGGCACCATCCATCAATTCTATCAAGCGTTGGCCACTCTTGATAATGCTGCTCCGCCTGCCCCAAGCCAGCACCGCCACCCAAAAACCAATAATTTCAATATCTTGCAATTGGCTAAATTGGTGGGGCAGACTAATGGGGTCACTTTCAATAAAATCTCGGTGATTGAACTCGGCTACTTTTTCCTCCAAAAAATCAAATAGAGTCGGGGTGGACATGGTAGAACAGTTGTGTGGTGTGAGGGGGGAATAATTTTGGTCTTATCAAACAAATGGTTGATTACCATAAAGTTAGCAATCAACCATTTACAAAAGGAGCACCTAAAACACTAGGCCATTCCATGAAATACTTTCTGCACATCTTCATCGTCCTCAAAACGTTCAATCAAGCGTTCCAAATCCTCTCGTTGTTCGTCTGTCACCTCCTTGGTTACTTGTGGAAAACGTTGCAGCGAAGCCTCTTCTACCTCAATGCCCATGCTTTCGAGGGCATTTTGCATGGTTCCAAAATCCTCATAAGCGGTATAGATGTATACTTTTCCTTCGGATTCGTCAATCTCGTCGGCACCATGATCTATAAGTTCCAATTCTAATTCTTCTATGTCACGCTCGCCCAAATCAAAAATAAATTCTCCCTTGCGGTCAAACATAAAACTCACGGAGCCAGAAGTACCCAAAGAGCCTTTTTCTTTGGAGAAATAGAAACGTACATTGGCAACAGTGCGGGTGCTGTTGTCGGTGAGGCATTCTACAATAAAAGGAACACCATGAGGGCCATAGCCTTCATAGACCATTTCCTCTAGGTTTTCGGCATCTTTGGAAGAAGCACGTTGAATGGCTGCATCAACGTTTTTCTTGGGCATGTTGGCTACCTTGGCGTTTTGGATGGCTAGGCGTAGTTTGGGGTTGGAAGCAGGATCGGGGCCTCCTTCTTTGACGGCTAGTGCAATCTCACGGCCAATTTTTGTAAATACTTTGGCCATCTGGCCCCAACGTTTCATTTTTCTTGCTTTGCGATATTCAAACGCTCTTCCCATAACTATTTAATACTATTTTTTAGGATAATCTGCGGGGCAGATCATAGCCATATACAATACAAAATTAAAGTAAGTTGTTATAGTATATATATTCACATACAAAAAGATCTTACTTCTAAGGCCAAGATACAGCATTTGTAGCAGAATATAAACTGTAAACCACGAAATAATGTGACAGAATGATAGGGAGGAATTTCTAAAGAAGTATCGTGTGGGGGATTGTAAATCAACTTGGATTTGGGTAGGTTTTTTTAGACCAATTTGATAAACAAAGCATTAGGAGCGTTGTTAAAGAGAATTGTTAGAAAGCTACTCTTAAATATCAATTATCAAAAAAAAATATGAAAGAAATAAAAGTAGGCGATCAGTTGCCTTCCTTCTCTTTAAAAAATCAACTAGGAGAATGGATAGATAGCAATGATTGGAAAGGCAGCCCTGTTGTAGTATACTTTTATCCCAGCGATTTTACTAGAGTGTGTACGGCTCAGGCTTGTTTTTTTAAGGATAGTTATAAGGATTTTGAAAAATTTAACGCCCGTGTCATTGGAATTAGTCCCGATTCGGTGATTTCTCACCGTCAATTTGCTACTCGTTATGAACTTCCATTTGATTTGTTGAGCGACAATCACGATACGGTGAGCAATTTGTTTGGGGTGCCCAGAGGTATGTTGGGGATGGTGGCCGGTAGAGTGACCTATGTTTTTGATGCTCAGGGCAAATTGGTATTGCGTTATCAGGCCGAAATCAAAGCAAAGGAGCATGTACTCAAGGCATTGGAGGCATTAAAAAAGCTTTCTTCTTAGTTTTTGGAGGCAATGGAACTCAAACAGAGGGAATTAATGTTGTGCTAAAGTAAGTTAGGATAAGAAGCAGTATTTGTACGAATAATCGTTTACAATTTTTAGAAATGCTTTTGGTTATAAATAGGATTGCTTAGTTTTACTAATAAATTGGTTATACTATTCTATCAAATCAATCGGAGTTGTATTATTATGGTTAGAGTGTCTACGGCTGTTTCGGGCTACCTTATGGTTATTATTTTTATATGCACCTTATCAACATTGAGCTATGCACAAAACAACAATCCTACAGCAACTGATCAAGACTCCTCGTTTGTCCCTACCCAAGATCCCGATGAAGCTGCCCGATTGGTACAAGAACGTAGGGCAAGAGAAAGAGCCCTTAGAAAAAAGGCTAGACGGCAACGTTTTTTAGATCGATTGCCCGAAAATCACAACCCCAGAACAGCTACCTTACTCGCCTTGATTCCGGGAGCAGGACAAATCTACAATCGTCGTTATTGGAAATTGCCTATAGTTTGGGGGGGAGTAGGTACCTTGGGGTATTTTATGGTCAAAACCAAAATTGAGTTTGAGTGCCACAAACGGACGTATTTGGAGCATGTAGATACTTTTCCGAATACCAACTATATGTGTGCTGTTAGTGATACCAGTCTTTCGGATGCCAATTTGAAAATTGTGCGAGATAATGCCCGAAGCAATTCAGAGCTGTTTATTATAGGATTTACCTTGTTTTATGGCTTAACCATTATAGATGCTTTTGTAGATGCTCATTTGATGCGTTTTGATATAGACGATGATTTGAGTTTGCAAATCAAACCCACCATCAATTATGATCCTTTTTCTTATCAAGTAAGCGCAGGGCTAGGATTGGCTATTCGTCCCAAACCCTCTACAACTTTGCGGTATCCAGTACAGTTTTGAGGCCAGATAGAGTTATTTGGTTTCTTCAAAGTAGCGTTGCATGACACTTTTTAGGCTTATTTCATCAATAGGCTTATTAATAAAACCAATAGGATTTGTTTTTTGAGCGCGTTCTAAGGTCGATTTATCAGAATTACCTGTTAGGAAGATGATTGGAATGTTATAGTTGCTGTTAATAATCTGAGCGGTTTCAATCCCATCTTTATCCCCAGCAAGCCCTATATCCATCAAAATAAAGTCAGGTTGCTCTGTCGTTTCTAGAAAATCTAATATTTCATCACCTGACCGTGCTTCTCCGATAACCTCCAAACCCAAATTGTTCAAGATTCGTTCTATGAACATTTGGATAATCATGTCATCCTCAACAATAAAAATTTTTTTCCCTATCATAATATGTTATCATCAGTGGTGTAGTGCAGAAATAAAACATAGGGTTTGGAGTAGGGGTGGGTCTAAAATAATTAATATTTACACTTGTAGAAAAATATCCAGCCTCTATTTTAAAGAAAGTATAAGAAGAAATATAAATTAACCATGCTCTTGCTGAATTTTAGGGGGGGAGCATCATAATTTTTGCACCTACTTAATTTGGCACTTATAAATAATAAATTTTTTATTTTGCTGTGTAATTTGAACGTCATAAAAAAGAGTTTCTAAAAAGCCCTTGTAATTTAAATGTCGATTGGCAACAATCCAAAACTGACCATTAGGAGCTAGACATTTTTGAGCACCTCTAAATAACTGTTTGGCAATGGTAGTGGTGATTTCATGTTCGGTATGAAAAGGAGGGTTGCACACAATCCAATCAAAATAAGCCTTGGGCAGTTCATCCAATGTATAATGCCAATGAATGTGCGTGTGCTCATTGGGCGCATTCAGTTGAGCAGAAGCAGTAGCCAAGTTAAAATCATCCAACAAATGCAGTTCTGCCTGAGCAAGCTGATGGGTGGCTGCAATCCCCAAAATCCCATTGCCACAAGCCACATCCAATACCCGCGAATTAGCTGCTATAGTAGGTAGGTTATGAAGCAAAAACTGGCTGGCATAATCAATATGTTTGGCCGAAAAAACACCATAATACTGTTTGAATAGACGATTATCCCAGCTCAATTCATGTTGTAAAGGTCTTTCCTGATAAGTTTTGGGCTGTTTTAGAATCAACAAGCGTGATTTTTTCCAAGCCCTGCTTTGCTCTACTTGCTCAAAATACAAATTGGCCAAGGACAAAAGCTGTGGGCTAAAATGTCGGGTCATAAACCCTACCAACACTGTAGCATCAGGCGTTAAATGTGCCGATAATTGTTGTAAGAACACCTGCAATAACTCCAAGGATTTGGGGAGTTTGATCCAAGCCTCTTGTACGGGCTGTGGCAAGGGATCGAGGGGCGTAGAATAGCTCCAATTGTTGGTATCAATGGCATTCTTCTCACAATGAAACTCCAAAGCTACTTGTTGCGAACGCCAAGTTAGAATACTGTGTGTGGCATTGGGCAATTGCAAACAGGCCAAGAAGCCAAAACGATCATTGTACAGATACAAAGGTGTTTTTAATGATAGAGGATGCGCTGCTTGATAGCGCAAAAAATGTTCGTCTACAGCACTCCAAGCCCTCAAGGAGCGATTTTCTTTTTGTGGATAACGCTCAAAGTGATAGTCTTTGTTTTGGTATTGAAACAACATGCTGGTGTTCTATTTGAAGAATAAAGCCCAAATCAATGCTATGCCCAAAATTAGCAGTAGAATTTGGTAAATACCCTTGGTGCCCAACATGGTTTCGATTTCGGCCTCCCGTTCGGCCAATTCTGACAAAGCAGCACCCAGTTTTGACTCATTTTCTTTGAGGTTATTCTTAGCTGCATCCAAATCTGTAGATAACCAATCTATTTTTTTGTCTTGTTCTACCAATGTTTTGACAAACTTGCGTTGTTGTTCTAGTTGGTTGATATTTTTTTCCTCTAAGGAAGCAATGATGAGATGTTGTTGCTGAATAGAACGTTCGGTGTGCTCCAGCATGGTGATATAGCTGTTTTTGTCGGCACGATACTGTTTTTGAGCTTCCAAAAACTTTGTAATTCGTTTGTCCACAAAAATATCCTCAGGACTCACGGGGCGTTTGAGGGTAATGCCCTTGAAGGAAGTGCAACGACTGAGCGCCACATAGGTTTGTCCTGTAGCAAATGCCTTGCGTCCCAAATTGATGATGACATGGTCAAAGGTTTGGCCTTGGCTCTTGTGAATGGTAATGCCCCAAGCCAATTTAACTGGAAACTGTGTAAAGGCTCCTGTAAGATGATAAATGACCGATTCTGTAGCAGGATCCCATCCATAAATACGTTTTTGCCAAGTATGCTGCTCTACAGGGTAAGTCACCAGCTCTTTGCCTTGCTTTACTTCTACCAGCAGTTGTTCGGCCGAAATATCTGTAACACGCCCAATAGTACCATTGACCCAACGCCCTTCTTCATCATCCTTTACAAACATCACTTGTGCCCCAACCTTGAGCTGCAATTCCTTATCAGTGGGGTAGCCGCTTCCAAAATTGGCAAAATTGCCTTCTTCCTCGGCATGAAAAATAACCAAAGGGGCTTCAATTTCTGCCAGTTTAGCATCATTGAGTTCTTTGATGGCTGCATTGGTCGAGGCCAGTGTGATTTTAAAATTAGAAGGCAAGCCGCCCTTGACATTGTAGCGTTCATTGAGGGTAGAGAGCAATGCTTCATCCATTTGGTTGACCCGAATGGCATTGAGCAAGCTGATAAATTTGCGATCTTTTTGGCGATAGACTTTGGATAATTCTACAATTTGGTATTGAAAGTTTTGCTCAAAAGCCTTGGCACTAAAAAAATAACGAGAGGTATAATTGCTACGCAATAAATTAACTTCTTCCTTGTTGCGTTCATCAATCACAGGGGGCAACTGGTACAAATCTCCAATCATCAACAATTGTTTGCCCCCAAAGGGCAAGTCCTTGTTCAAGTGTACACGCAAGGACAAATCAATAGCATTCATTAGGTCGCAACGTACCATAGATATTTCATCAATAACAATCAATTCTACTTCCTCCAACAACTGCACACGGGTAGGAGGCAGTGCCGGGATATTGCTATCATCTGGCAAGTATACCCGCCATTCAAATCCAAAAAAAGAGTGGATGGTTTCGCCCCCCACTTGCAAAGCCGCCAATTCTGTAGGTGCCAAAATAATGTGCTGCTTGCTCAAGTATTGGGGGAGTGCTCGCAGTAAGGTCGATTTTCCTGTTCCTGCCTTGCCTGTCAAAAAAACAGAGGTAGAGGTATGCTCTATTAGGCGAATAGCATCTCGTGCTTTCTGGTTATCTTGATAATCGTGTAATAAATGCGTGATGTAATCCATTTATAGAATTAAAACTTGTGGCTAGTGAATAGAGCACAAAAGTACACAAAAAATAGAAGCCTTTGCTATTAAACGTTATCACGAATTAAATTGTATGCCCTATTTTTGTGGTAGTAGTAGTGGTGGTGTATGAATACGCCACTATTACTACTACTTCAACCAACCAACAGAACGAACATATTCTACTAGTTCGACCGATTTATGAATCCCAAGCTTGGCATAAATATTTTTGCGATGGGTATCTATAGTACTTGGGCTTCGATGGAGTTCTGCTGCTATTTCCTTGACCGATTTGCCTGTGACAATGAGCAATGCCACTTCTTTTTCTTTTTGGGTAAGGGAAATTGCTTTGGGCTTTTGGGGAGGCTTTGGGGGAGCATTCATAAGCAATTCTATGCCCCGTTCATCATAGTAGTGGTTACCATCCATTATATCCTTGATAATAGCTATCAAGTCCTTATTTTTAACATCCTTTATTAGATAGCCCTCTACACCCAACTCTATTGTTTTTCTAACATCCTCTAGTTTCAGATGAGTGGTGAATATTAAAATTTTGATGGCTGGGTACAATTTTTTTACCGCTTTGGTAGCCTCTATCCCGTTCATATCTTCCATAACAAGATCCATCAAAATCAGATCAGGTTGCTTTATTTTTAGTTTTTCTAATAGCATAGTACCATTCAGAGCCTCCTCAATGACTTCAATATCTGAACTAGCATTCAAAATATCCTTTAGGCCGTGCAGTACTGATGGGTGGTCATCTACAATAAAAGTGGTGATCATGGTCTAATTTTGTTTTAGGTGTGAACAATTATGTTGTATTTACCAAAGCTCGCAGGCACGCTATCTATGAAATCGGAAGTTGTACATGAATACAAGTACCTGTTTGGGGCGACGAATCTATCTCAAGTATTCCCCCCAATGCCTCTACTCGTTGGCGTATATTTTTGAGCCCTATCCCATTGGGGACCATTGTAGTATCAAACCCCCGACCATTATCCTCAATCATTAGGGTGACTTCATCGGCACTCTGGTGGATTTGTATGGTTACTTCGGTAGCTTGAGCATGTATGAGAATATTACACAAGGACTCTTGTACCGTTCGGCATAGGGCCAATTCCATCATACGAGACAATTCTAACTCTTCTCCCATGTAATTAAAAACAACCTCTATTTTTTGGAATTTCTGAGCAAACATGACCAAGGTTTCAATCGCCTCTTGCAGATCAAAGGAAAACTGCCCGCCCGTATTCATTTGGTGGCTAATGCGTCGCATTTCGCTGGCTGTTTGTGTAATGAGATCGCTCATAGTTAGGTGTCTTTCCCGATAGGTGGGGTCATCTACCAAGTTCTCATTGGAGCAGTGCTGCATTCGGAGCAGTGCCAAATAAGTACCCAAGGTATCGTGTATTTCTTGGGCCAATCGTTTTCGTTCTTTTTGCTCTACTTTTACGATGGCTTCCAATAGTTCCTCCCCTTTTGTTTTGACCAAATCACGGATTTCTTGCTGGTGCAAGAACGCTTTTTGTCGCCGCCACCACAATGCCCCCAACCCACCCAAGAGCAGGACACCAACCAATAGTACTAGATAAAATTGCTTGGCTTGAAGTTCTTTCTCTAGGGCTATTTTTTCATTCTTGGCTTTTAATGTCTCTATTTCCTTTTGCTTTTGCAGATTGTCGTATTGCTCCAGCATGGTGGTCGTTTCTACATTGTACAAGCTGTCTTTGATGCTGGTGTATTGCTCGTGCCAGTCTAGGGCTTGGGTGGTGTTGCCCTGTGCTTTATGCGATTTGTATAAGCCAAATAAAGCAAGGTGTTGCTCGTAGCGTAAATTCAACTTTGTACTCAAGGAGAGGGCTTCTTGGTAGTAAACAATAGATTGCTTGTTGTCTTGGAGCAAATAATACGTTGAACCTAAAAAATTATAAACCGTCACCAAAGTAAAATAATCCTCTTGCTGCTTTGCTGCTTCCATTGAGTTCTGGAAGAGCTTCAAGGCTGCTTGGTAGTTTTCTTTTTTGAGTTGGATGTCGCCTAAATCCATTTGGGATTTGAGGGCAACTGTAGGGTTTGGGAATTGCTCTAGTAAGGGTACAACTTGATTTAATAAGTTGTTCGCTTGTTCGTATTGTTGTTGGGCAATATAAACACTGGCTGTATTGCTCCATATTTCTACCAATTCTGCGGTGTCTTTGTTATTACTATAATACTGCTCACATTTCTGATAATATTCTAAGCTTGTCTCATACTTCCCTTGCTCAAAATACACCATTGCAAGATTGTGCTGTACATGAGCTACTCCTTTTTGGTCGCCTATTTTTTTCTTTAGGTTGGTACTTTTTAGATAGAAATCAATAGCTTTTTTCCAATCGCCTTCAAGTAGATATACACCTCCAATATTTTGATAGGCATTACTTTCTGCTAAAGTGTCTTTAATATTTTGTGCAATTTGTTTATTATTGGTGAAGAGTTCTAGTGCTTCTTTGTAACGTTTTTGTTCTTTATATAAATTGCCTAGTTGTGCTTGTAATAAAATTTTATCTCTAATATCGACAGGACAATTGAACCCTCTTTTTATATAATTTTCTGCTTCTGTAGGAGCACTTAAATGTGATAAGTTAATACAAAAATCTATACAAAAGCCTGCTTGATATTGTTGGTTGAGTGCATAGCCCTCTTCAAACAATCTTAGTGCTTCTTCATCCTTGTACTGACTATAAGCCAATAAACCTTTGATTAAGAACAAATGCACCTTGACCATTGGGAAGTTGCGTTGTTTTAGTTGGTCTTCTACTGTTGTAATATGACTATTAGCTCCTACATCATCACTTTTTTGTCTTAAAGCATCAGCCAATTGCAAATGAGCCGTCAGTATTGCTTGGGTATTGGATTGTGTTTGGGCAAGTGCAAGAGCTTGTTCCGCAAAATAGAAGGCGGAGTCATGTTTCTGCCTATTGCAAATGCGTACTATTTGGTTGTATAAATTGGCTTGTTCTGTGGTATTGGTAGCTTGAGCCATCAACTGGCGGAGGCTATCAATGGGTGTTCCATACAAACTATGTGACCACAACAATAAAAATATATAGACTAGTTTTCGTTTCATAAAATGGGGTGTTTTGCAGTTTAGGGTGTTTATCTTATTTGTTAAGGTACTCCGACTACTAGATACTTTATATCTATATAGTCAGAGTATTGGTTCATTTAATTAATTATCATCTTCTATCTTTTCCGCCAGAAAACTTAATAGTCGGTCGTGTACGCACCACAGGGTCATTATTAGCTTGCTTCCCTTGCAATTCAGGCAATTCCACCGTAACCGTATAGGCTGTTTCATCATCCGACAAGTCTTGTCCACCAGTTTCAATAGTTATATCAACATACAAACGTCCCC